>NZ_JAMZAP010000026.1:0-66965 GCF_024181785.1 Vibrio sp. Y42_MX_L11 | reverse complement strand
ACTCGAATTTGGCGGCCAAAGCTTCATAACGGGTGTTCAAGAGCATCAGACTCGGCTGCTTAAGCTTCTTGGTGTTCTGTATGAAGCAGTTTATTCCTAAATTGGCTGCGGAATGACGGATAAACGATACCATAATCTATTTAATTTTATTCTAATGTATAACAAAAATCCTAAACTTTAATAACGAAATGATATTTAAGTTTTGGCTAATAATAAACGCTATCTGATAAAAATAATAAAGACGGACAGCAGAGTTTACTAAGATAAACTTTTACCTTTAGGTAAGGGTAATGCTTAGGATATTCGCTAATTATTCGGGGGGTATGGTAAGTGATATGAACTTCTATGCTCTTTTCTTTGCTTCTTTAATTGATATAGCAGTACTTAGAAATAACAACAATCAAAGTATTGCTTTGAAAGTTTCTCAACACTCGTACTGAGAAACTCAAAATAATGAAGGGTAGAAAATGGATGTGTCAGGCCAACTAAACAAAGAAAAGGTCGGCTCGAGCTCGCGAAAAATTCGTAGTTTTTCCCGCTATGAAAAATCTGACGAAGTATTTCACTCAGACCAATCTCACATTGTTGTCGTTCACAATGGTCAGCTTCGAGTTCAAACAGGTGATTGCACAATCGATGTCGCGGCAGAAAATGGGGTAAGGGGATTACTTATTCGAGTACTCGCCCTTAGACGGGGCATACAAAGCGTCGATTATAACCTACGACAACGAACTCGTTAGCCAGCTATTACAAAAGCACAGTGATCTTTTGATGATGCTGCCCAAGGTAGATAAAGTTTGTTCTGGCTTGTTTACTTTTGGTTTGAACATACTCGTAGAGCAAGTGCTTTCCAGCATGCAGACGCTTGAGCAACAGGCGTATCCAGATGCGATCATGTGCCTAAAATATGAAGAGTTACTCATTCTTTTGCTGCACGGCAAAGGGGGAGAATCACTCTATGCGTTGCTGTCACAACAAACGAACCGAACATCGGAACGGTTACGTCGATTTATGGAACAACACTACCTCAAAGAGTGGAAGTTGACTGACTATGCGCAAGAGTTTGGTGCTAGCTTAACGACTTTTAAAGAGCTATTTAATGAGCACTATGGCATTTCTCCAAGAGCTTGGATCAGTGAGCGCCGATTGTTGCACGCTCATAAACTCCTGTTGACGAGCAAGATGAGCATCGTGGATGTGGCGATGGAGGCTGGGTTTTCTAGTCAGTCTTACTTTACGCAGAGTTACCGCCGTCGTTTTGGAACGACGCCAAGCCGTGTACGTTCGGGAGACGATCAAGTAGCTATCGCGAAATGAAATGACTTGGGACTAAAATTTTCTGACTAATTTTGAAAGTCACTCATCAGCGTAAATTCTATTATGCGTCATGTAACAACGAACGATTAAAAATTATTACACCTCTTTCTTTCTGGATCGTTCGAGAGGGGTGCGGAGACGAACATAAATGAAAAAGCAGCATTGGCGACGCCGTTCGCTTTTTCCAGACAGCATTGTGACACAACGGAAAGTGACTGTTTTGCAGAGAGGAGCTCGATATGAAAGTGCTTCTAGATCAACGCAGGATTTCAATGTTGTGCACGTCAATCACCGACAATTGTTGAGTGAAGGCGTCATTAATTATGAACAGTTATCTTTACTTCAGCGCTTGTTGGATAGAAGCGTCGTCGATAGCCTGTGCGCAAGCCAGTTGGTGAAAACGTATCAAAAGCTCGGTGCGTCGCTTGACCGATTCGCCATGCGTTTATTTTTGGAAATTGGGTCGCAGCTCAGTGATAGCCGCACACTCGTGACCTTTGAACAAAGACTGGAATACATCAACGCGCGTCTTGGTTTTCGCTTCAATTTAGCGGTACCAAAAACGTTGATGCTTTGTTTTCATTTATCTCTAAACGAGTGGATTAACCGTCAAGTTGATCAAAGCGCTTTGCATGCCTCCATTAAAGTGGAACAGCTTATCAATCAGCTCGATATTCAAAAGGAATATTGGTCGAAACTATCGGGAGAGGACACCAGTGCGGTGTTTGTACAACAGCAACTCGATTTAATTGAGCGCCAACAGCACCAGTTGAAAGATCAACTCGGGACGTTGAGCGAACAACAGATGCAAGTGATTGAATGTCATCGTTCGTTAATTGAGAAGTGGCAACCGTCCCTAGACGAGCTTAAAGGGTTCGCAGAGTACACTTCTACGACTGCTCAGTTTATCTCTGAGTGGAAAAAGTGGTGTTCGGAAGTTCGACTTGAAGCTCCTGAGCTGAACGAAGTCTGGGATGCATGTGATGTGGTTTACAACGACCAAAATGCGGTTGCGAAAGTATGGCAGTGGTTCAAGAGCATGCAAATTGTTGGCGACATTGATCACTACTATTTTGACACTCAAAGCGGCCAGTGCGGCCAGGCTTGCAATCACCTCAGCCAGATTTAAATAGGGCGTTAAATGTTAGATAAGATGATGAAATCTTTAGCGGAAACGCTAAAGGTAGGGGATTTTATTGCCTCAGAAAATGGCTCTTACAACATCGAGGTTGATCAGTTGTCACTGACCATCAAACAACACGCATCATGGTTTTTATGGGAAGCAGCTTTACCCTTCCAGTTTAAAGAGCATCTAGATTATCAACAAGAACAAGCGTTACAACGTTGCATGCAGCTCTCACTAAAAACAATCCGTGAAGATGGCTGCGTACTAACAGCGAATGATGATCAGCAGCTGATTTTACAAAGCAAAGTGAGGATCGAGGACTGTTCGATTGAGCTGTTCTCTTCTTTGCTTTCTAAGCACGTTAATCTATGTGAGCGTTATATGGCATTATTGGAGCAAGAGCGCGTGAACCACACGATTAATCATAATGTGTGGTTGCCATGATGCGAAAAGTCTTTCCGAACATCAGACGTGCTGCCACAAAGATACTGTTGTGTGCTGTGAGCTTTGCTCCGTTGGGATTCGCACAAGCAACAGACTTACACTGGCCCGAACAACCATTCCGATACTATGCAGATAACGACTCATTAAAAGAGTTGTTGAATAACTTTGGCGCAAACTATCGCGTTTCGGTTTCTGTGAGTGACAAAGTTAATGATCGAGTGAGTGGACGTTTTACTCCTGATGATCCGGCTGAGTTCCTCGACTACTTATCGCAAGTCTATAACTTGATGTGGTATTTCGATGGTGCCGTGTTACATGTCTATAAGGCGACAGAAACGCGCTCACGTTTACTCCAATTAGAATTATTGACCGCCAGAGAGCTACGAAGCACGTTAATTTCCACTGGAGTGTGGGATTCGCGCTATGGGTGGAGAGCCGCTGAAAGTAAAGGGTTGGTTTATCTTGCAGGTCCTCCACGTTATGTCGACTTAGTTGTACAAACGGCCGAAGCATTAGAAACGCGCCTGCTGCAGAAATCGAATTCAACCGACGAGTTATTCGTTGAAATAATTCCTTTGAAGTACGCTTCTGCAACGGATAGAGAAATTGCATATCGAGATCAGACCATTACGGTTCCGGGTATCGCATCGGTTTTAAAGCGAGTCGTGTCTGGTGTTCAAACTCAAGTGACGAGTGCGTCGAACAAAGAAGTGACCAGTTCAGATAAGCCTGTAAAAAGCAATAAAACCGCCTCAGTTCATGGCGGAGCAACGGTTGAAGCAGAGCCGGGCCTTAATGCGATTATTGTTCGTGATACTCAAGCGCGATTGCCGCTCTATCGCAAACTGGTCGCTCAATTGGACCAACCGCAATCAAGAATTGAAGTTGCGTTATCGATTGTCGACATCAGTGCCAACGATTTAAGTCAGTTAGGCGTGGATTGGCGAGCGGGAGTATCTGTCGGAAATAATCGAATTGTTGATATCAAAACAACCGGGGATGTGAGTTCGGGTGATGTGACTCTCGGCAGCGGACAAAATTTTAAGTCTTTGCTTGATTCAACCAATCTGAATTACCTGTTGGCTCAAATCCGTTTATTGGAATCTCAAGGCAGTGCTCAAGTGGTTTCAAGACCAACACTGTTAACCCAAGAAAATGTCGAAGCGGTACTGAACAACAGCAGCACGTTTTACGTCAAGCTGGTTGGTAAAGAGACCGCAGCACTGGAAGAGGTCACGTATGGCACGTTACTGAGAATTGTCCCGCGTATCGTTGGTGACAGGTTTGCTGCCCGACCAGAAATCAATCTGAGCCTTCATCTCGAAGACGGGGCAAAGATTACCGATGGTGGTGTCGACGACCTTCCTTCCGTTCGTAAAACTGAAATCAGTACCTTGGCGACGGTGAAACAAGGGCAAAGCTTACTTATCGGTGGTGTGTACCGAGATGAAGTGAGTCATCAGTTACGTAAAGTACCACTGTTGGGAGACATCCCATATTTAGGTGCGTTGTTTAGAAGTAATACCAACACTAAACGCCGCACGGTGCGCATGTTTATTCTAGAACCGCGAATCGTTGTGGATGGTATTGGCGATAGTGTGTTGATTGGTAATGAGTACGATCTGCGACCAAGCATTGGCAAGCTCAACAACATTTCCAACAACAGTGCTGAATTTAAATCGGTCGTCGAAGTGTATAGCTGCACATCAAAGACTCAAGCAGAGCGCTATCAGCAAGACTTATTGTCACAGCAACAGTCGTCTCAATTGACGCAGTGCCAATTGCCGACAGGGCAAAAGGGTTGGCGTGTAAAAGTATTGGAATGCGATGACTCACAAAGTGAGTGTGTGCGTCCATCAGAGGAGCCTTAACCGCGATGCAGCAATGGAAAATTCGTATTTTATCAGGCGTGCATTCCGGAGTTGAAGTCACCTTACCTGAGGGCGCTCTTGTGCTTGGCAGTGACGACTTTATCGCAGATCTTGTGCTGTCTGATGCTGGGGTCGAAGCTAACCATTTCACGTTGGTTTGCCAGCAAGACTCGGTCATTTTACGAGGCTGCAAAGAGGCAAATATTAACGGTGAAAACATCTCTGTTGAAGATGATGGGATCGAGTTGTCACGCCATGCCGTTGTCTCTGTAGGTGTTGTGAAGTTCGCACTGGGGTACGCAGAAGATGCGTTAATCGTGAGTAACGTCAGCGACGAATCTAGCGAACAGGATACACCTGTTGTTGCTGTACAACGCTCTAGCTGGAAAAAAACAACGCTCATCGCCTTGCTTTGTAGTTTTGTCCCGAGTGTCATTTTTGCTGGTATGTGGTACAGCCAAGCTAACGGAAACAATAATGAGACTGTCACAGAAGCAGAACCCATTGTTTTGGTGCGCAACATCTTAGGCGAGCTCAAACTTAGCGACGTTCGTGTGGAATGGAATGCCGCCGCACGCCAAGCGGTTTTGGAAGGCTATGTTGAAGATCGAACTCAGAAACTCGATCTGCTTGGTCGAATTGATGTACTAGGTATCAATTACAAAAGTGACTTAAGAACGATGGAAGAAATCCGTCGCGGGGTTCGATTTATTTTGCGAAACCTCGGCTATCACCAGGTGAAAGTCGAAAATGGGGATGAGACGGGCACACTGTTACTGACGGGTTATATCGATGATGCAAGCCGCTGGAACCAAGTTGAGCAAATTTTAGAGCGAGACGTACCGGGCCTAGTAGCGTGGAAGGTTGAACTGCAAAGAGCGGGTGCCTACATGGATACGCTAAAAGCCTTATTGACGGATGCAGAGCTACTGAAAAAAGTCCAGTTGGTTACCAGCGGTGATCGCATCGAAGTACGCGGGGAACTTGATGATATCGAAACGACTCGATTTTACGGTGTGACTCGAGACTTCCGAGAACAATATGGTGAAAAACCATATTTAGTTTTGAAATCCATACCTAAGGTGAGTAAAGGCACCAACATCGATTTCCCTTTTCGTAGCGTTAACTTTGGTCAGGTTCCATATGTGATTCTGACTGATAACGTTCGTTACATGGTTGGTGCAAGAACGCCTCAAGGCTACCGCATATCCAGTGTTACGCCTGCTGGCATTGAGCTGGTCAAAGGCGGGCGGGTGATAACAATAGAACTCGGATACGAGGGCGAGACGAACAATGACAAATCTTGAACAAATTTTAAATAACGACAAAAACGGTGCGGAAGTGCACAAGATTAAGAGCAAGCTCTTAGAAGCACAAGCGGTGGTGAAACGTCAGTTGGATTTAGGGTGCTCACCACAGCAGTACCAATTGCTACTCAAACAGTATGAAGCTTACACCGCCGCACATGCGGTCGTTGAATCATACGAAGCGAACTAAAAAATACGAGGAAGTCTTATGTCATTTTACGATGCTAGTAACAGTGTAAACCTTGATGATGTTAAAACTAAGTTAGAAAAACAAGCGAAAGATGCCAACACAGAGGTGACGACTGCCATCAAGAACCTAGAAACAAACGCCGATGATCCATCTAAGCTGGCTGAACTTCAGCACGCGATCAACAAATGGTCTGTTGTTTACAACATCAATGCGACCACCACTCGTGCGATTAAAGATGTGATGCAGTCGATTCTCCAGAAGGTATAAAGCATGGAACGAGAAATGCGCCAATTGCTGGCTGAAATCGCGCTGATGGCAACCGGTATGCATCGTCATCAAGAAGCTAACACGATTGCGGACGGCCTTGAAGCAAGCTCTGGTTCTGAAGAGACCGTGGTGATGATTCGTGCAATGAGCCTCATGAATAAAGGCTTGTACGAAGAGGCTCATCAATTGCTCGAACCACTTTGCAACGCCTATCCAGATCTGATCAGTTTAGCGGCCCTTGCTTCCGCCAAAGCTGGTTTATTGAGCAAAGCGGAAAGTTGGGTAGAACTCGCATCACAGGGAAGCGAAGAAAGCCAAGCATTTGCTGCAAGCTTTTCTCAGGACATTAGGAACCTTGGATGATCGTTGATTCAAGTAATCTAACTCTTCAACCACAACCTCTGCGCCAATCGGAGTCGCGCCATTATGAGCGGAGCGATGAAGATAAGATGAATGTGCTCATGGAGCGTAATGCCAAGCAAGCGGAAGCTTCACACGCCTCTCCAAAAGAGACGTTAGAGAAAACAGAAGCGAAACTGGCGGGCATCAAAGCGTGGTATGAATCACTAAAAGGCGCAGACGTTGTCAGTAAACAAAGCGTCTTATCGTCGTTGAATGAAGCGTTCTCCGATCCTCAAGTTAAACGAGAGGCAATGTGGTACGCCTTTCATGAGGCGAAGAGTGCAAAGGGCACCGAACACCCGCAAGCTGATTTATTAAAGGTGTTGAAGCAGGAGTTGCTAGGGGATTTTTCGGGCCAGCTTATTGCTGAGCCACCTGTCGATAAAGCAGCACTTAAAGAAATGTTGGCGCAGCATTTTCCACTGGGTGCCCAGAAAGAACAAGCCTTGTGGCACAGCTGGGCTGAGTTGAAGTCGTTACCTGATATGGCATCAACACTGGACATAGTTCGTGATGAGCTTAGCTTCATGATCCAAAAAAATGCGATGGTGAAAAACATCGTGACTCATAGTCACAAGTTAGATTTGTCTTAGGAGTACATATGATAAACACGCAGTACACCGAGGTGATGCAAACCAACATTGATAAGTTGCAGGATGCACAAGTCGAGGACGGTTTAAGTGAACGTTTCGAGCAAGCCATGTCGGTTCCCGAGGCGAATAATGGCTTGGAGGGCGGTTTGCTCGAAAACATCAGCGAGTTAAAAAATACTATCGATAACGCGAAAAGTAACCTGCAAGACAACATGAAGATGGTGGGTGATGATCCGGCGCAATTACTGCAAATGCAGTGGGCACTGACGCGCATTACTTTTCAAGAAGAGCTGATCGCAAAAACCGTGGGTAAAACCACACAAAACGTAGAAACCTTATTGAAGGCACAATAGTGATGATGAATAAAATGAGAGCGGTTTTCATCATGCTCACGTTGTTTCTGGTGGGTTGTCAGACCGAGCTGTACACCAACGTAACTCAGAAAGAGGGGAATGAGATGTTATCGATCTTATTATCCGAAGGTGTCGTTGCAACAAAAGAACCTGACAAAGACAACACCGTCAAGTTAATGGTAGACAGTTCTCAAATCGCCTTCGCTGTAGACGCGCTGAAGCGAAAAGGGTATCCAAGAGAGCAGTTTTCTACATTGAAAGAGGTGTTTCCCAAAGACGATTTGATCTCGTCGCCATTAGCAGAACGAGCACGTTTGGTGTACGCGAAATCTCAAGAACTTTCTTCAACCTTATCTCAGATTGATGGCGTGCTGGTGGCACGTGTTCATGTTGTTTTGGAAGATCAAGATCTACGTCCAGGAGAGCGTCCAACGCCTGCATCTGCCTCTGTGTTTATTAAACACGCGGCGGATATTGCGCTTGACTCGTATGTTCCTCAGATCAAATTATTGGTGAACAATAGTATTGAGGGGTTGAATTACGATCGAATCAGCGTAGTGATGGTACCCTCATCAGAGGTACGAGTTGCTACTCAAAACAATCAATTTAAAAGCATTTTGTCGGTTCAGGTCACCAAAGAGACGGCGAATAATCTTATCGCCATTTTGGTGTTCTTGGTAGCTGCGCTTATCGGTTCAAATATCGCTACTTTTACTTGGTGCCGCAGGAACACAAAGCGTGGTTAAACCAGAAACACCACTCGCGCAGGTACAACATCAGTTTAACTACGCGCCTTGCCAATACATCCATAAAAGTTGGATAGAACAGAAACAGCCTTGGTTACTAAATATTGAAGGTTGGAGAGATAACCCCATGTTTAACCAATGGTGCATAAATGAGTGGGCGTTATCTCCAGTTCCAGAGACGGCTTTTAACAAACCTTGCCATAGCTTGGCGTTGCTCCCAGCGGATGCGTTGAACCAACTCGTACTGATGGTGGGCGGAGCTTTACATTGTGTGGCAATGCGAGGCGTTGTTTTAAAACATCCGAAACAGGTTCTGAACAACGTCTTTGGATTGGAAGGCGCTCGGTTCTTGATTCAAAACGGGCCGATGTTGTTATCCAGTTGGCCGCAAGGTTGGCAACATCCGTTGCCAGAATCATTGGATGAGCGGTCTGTTGAAGCAAAAATGCAAGCGCTTGGGTACTCCTGGATAAGGTTTGTTTTAGTTAACTCGCCAGAAGACATTGTCCTGCGTTGGCAATTCAAACTAGAACAGCAGCTCAGCGAGAGTACGGAAATGGCTAGCTGGTTGGCAAAAGATCAGCGAGATCTGGCGTATCGACTCACAAAAAAAATTGCAAAACAGGTTATTCCCCAATGGTTTCATTTGTTGAAATAAAAACAGACAACTTGCAGCTGGCACCTGGCTTAAAGGTGCTGAAAGCGAAAGATTATGCCAGTTATCTTGATTCGCAACACTTAGTTGAAGCCGCGAACTCCAAAGCTGAAAGCATAATTGCTAATGCCCAACAAGCCTACGAAACTGAAAAACAACGTGGTTATCAAGATGGTCTCGCACAAGCCAAGATTGAAAATGCGCAAACGATGGTTGAAACCCTAGCGCGTTGTAATGATTACTATCAGCAAGTCGAAGAAAAAATGACAGGCGTGGTGTTAGAAGCGGTACGTAAGATCATCGATACCTTTGATGATGTCGATACCACGGTGAGCGTCGTGCGAGAAGCGTTGCAATTGGTGAGCAACCAAAAGCAGGTCATTTTACATGTCCATCCAGAGCAGGTTGTTGATGTGAGGGAAAAGGTGGCTGGTGTATTGAGTGATTACCCTGAAGTCGGTTACGTTGACGTGGTAGCAGACGCTCGCTTGAAAAATGGAGGCTGCATTCTGGAAACTGAAGTCGGGATCATCGACGCCAGTATTGATGGACAGCTGCATGCATTAAAGCAAGCGATGGTGAAGCAACTCAGTGAGCGTAAAATTACGATTCATGAATAAATCTTAAAAAACTCAGTACTTGCTGAGTTTTTTCATTTTAATGCCTTTAAACAAAAAAAATCCGACCATTTCTAAAATATTCACTGCCATAAATCCTTAAGAATACACCTAAGAAAGCTGCTTAGGTGATAAGTGTTGCAACCAAGCAGCGCCTCTAAAACAACAAAAATAGGATTATTTAGTCGAATGGCTAATGGATTTATAACTTCTTTACTGACAGATTTTGCCAGCCGCTGCCAACTGGAGTCGCTGGTTTTTGATGAGGATGATTGTTGTCATCTACTCATTGACCAAAACACAGCAATCACAATTCGCGCACAAGAAGATCGCCTGACACTTATTGGGCTGATTTCAGGCGATAAGCCGAGTGATGATGTTTTGCATCAACATATGAAAGATGCCTTAACGCAAGGCTCTCCAGCGGTATTCTGGGAGGCAGAAACGGGATACATCGGTTTCACACACCTGCACCAGCAACTGTTAACTGCTTCTTTTCTTGATGAATCATTAGCGAATTTCATCGAATGGCTAAAAAGTGCGAACACGCAAAAAGTAATCAATAAAACAACCGAAGTCCCGGTAACGAGTACTACTCATTTTTCCACATTAAGGGTTTAAAACATGATCAGTTTTGGAAGTGTTAGCGCATTGCAGGCTGCCATGCCGCAAGCTCGCAACGAGATACTAAACGAAGGCAAGCTGAGTATTGGTGGCAAAGAATATCAAATCAACGCAGCGACCCAAGAATTTACTCGTACCAATCCTACTAATGGTGCGGTAGCGCGATTTTTTGAAGCGACAGGAAAATTGTTTCGCGAAGGCAGCTCACAATCGGTTGCGAAAGCCCTTACAAAAGCCGTATTTGATAATGAGCAAGGCCAAGCTCAGCGTTTACGAGCTGCTTCTTCTGTTGAGCATGGACAAATGTTCTTCAAAGATGGAAACATAAAAACCGCATCAGATGTATTAAATGCATTCGCAAAATTGGATAGCAAAACGGTCCAATCGCACTCTGCTGAGCTAAACCAGTTAGCGGAGCGAGCAATGACAGAATCAATGCTAGAAACCGATTCTGGTAAAAACCTCACATCACTGATTGGAGAAAGTGCAGCGAAGTCGCTTGCTGGACGTGTAGTAAAAGACTACGGCGGTGGTGTGTCTGCAGCGCAAAAAAATCCAGCAGGTAGCATCAATCAAATGCAAGCGGTGTTTGATATGGAGGTGATGCATCTTAAATCGGCGCAACGCCATATCGAAGGTCTAGCAAGCACCGATCTAAGCCAAGGTGTATACGCTGAAGGACTGGCAGAGGACGCGTTTAACAAAAGTGGCGTCACCGATAATGTCGAACGAGCTGCGGCGTGGATCATTAATGCTTCTAACTCTAAAGGAAACGATGCCGAAAACATTACGTCTTTACTTAAAGAGTACGCGTCTAATGGTAAAGACTTATTGAATATGGACAACTTAAAAGAGCTACACGCTCGATTGGTACCTGATGTTGAACGTGACTACCGAGGGCCAAATATTTCGGGTGGTACTTTGCCTTCAAGTATTGGCGGTGAGGGGATGCTAAAGCAGCACATTGAAGGATTTTTGAAAGAAAACCCAGTGGCGGATAAAGATCTGGGTAAACACTTGTTTGCAGGAGTCATTGGGTATCACGGGTTCACCGATGGAAACGGTCGCATGGGACGCATGCTATACGCGATAGCAGAACTTCGTAACGACTCATTCAATCCTTTGGCTATGAACGCAGAGAACAGCCTTCACGGTATCAAGTAATTTTTCTCTTCTATTCCAATTTTAGAGCGGCGATTGCCGCTCTTTTCTTATTTCTTTATCCAACTTATTCTTCATTTTTCTACCTCGCTAAAACGGCTAATAGCAATAAAATTGAGACGTTTAAATAAAGCTCTTGTGTCTATCACGCCATAAAATCGCTCTTATCCTTATGAGCTTATTTAAATAAGCCGTTATACCCAAGTCGTCTCGCTGCATCAGATATTTCGAGGCTACTTAGGTATATTAAATTAGACAGGACACAACATGGATACAGGAAAGATTAATATGCTTCTCTCTGAACTGGGAGAAGTGCTGAACCTTGAGCGCGTGACAGCGTATGACGATCAAATGTGGTCACTGCATTTTGCTGAAAATAACAGTGTCGATGTTCTGCTTGTGGAGGAAAAAGGCGAGTTGTTGATTTCTAAAAACCTGCGCATAGAACAAGAGGATATTACGTTAGACAAACTTCAAGTTTTACTTGAATACAACTTCTTATATCGAGAAACCGGCGGTGTACAGTTTTGCGTTAATCCAACCACTAAAGATGTGGTTCTTCAGGTTGCCATCGCGGCCGAGAGTGAACTCACCAATATTGCTAACTTAATGATTCAACTGAATGAGCTAGTGGATACTTGGGCTCAGCTATTTCAGAACAATACGGTTGTAGATTTTAGCCAAACAGACGTACACGCATTTATTCAGGTTTAAGGCATCAAACATGGTCAATATTAATACATCACACATGCATTCGTTGAGTCAGTTAACGTCCCATTTGGCGACACAAAATCAAGCTGACGATAAAGAGGTTCGAGCGCATAATGGCAAAGATATTTTTGTTAAAGAAGGGGCGCCTAAAAACAAAAGCGTCAGCGCGCGTATTAGCCACCAGAATAAAGCGAAAGACATTGTGGTGAATCTGCTCACGAAGCAGGGCATTCCTAAAGACGTTGCGAAGCTGATGCTGCAAAATGTGTTGAACGGTGAAAACAAGTTAACGCTTGGTAGTCTGAAAAATCTTGAGAGATTGTCGTCTGGTCCTAGTTCACATTGGCCAGCCGCACAAACGGCGGTCTCTTCTTCTAAAGCGAATAAAACCTCATCGAGTGTAGCGCTGATCAACGAACATAAAGCTAACCTTCAAAAGCTTGGTGATTTTGCCTGTACAGACTTAAATACATTTGGTGTAAAAGGTTCGCAGTTTTATGAAACCAAAGGAAAGCCTAGACTAGAAGCGCTTCACGCGAATCAAGCGCGAATCATGCAAGATCAACGAGCGACTATGTCCGCAAACGGAGTTCAAGCTGCAGCACAAAGAGGAACCGCACCGCAATTAAGCACCCTACAAAACATTGCTAAGGTAGTACAAAACGCGAAAGCCGGCTGCTGTACTACATTTGCCTTTGCTGCCGCTGCTGAGATGATTCAAGGCATGTCAGGCACACCTGAAGGTGAGCCTAAAGTAGAAGTGGTTGCGTTTAAAAAGGGTCATTCAGGTACACACCTTTATGTACTGGTTGGTCGACAAGAGGGGAGTGATATCAAAGATCCCTCAACATGGAGTAAGGATGTGAAAATTGTTGATCCTTGGGCAACATCCGCATTCGGTGCACCAATGTTTGGAGATGCGCAACGACCACCTGTTTCGAATATGTTCCCGCCAACAGAAGTCATTTTTGATAGCCATAAACTGGGTTAGTCACTCTGCAAAAGAAGTGAGCAAATACATAATGCTAAGCTTCTAACCTTTATTGAAAGAGCAGCCCTGAGCTGCTCTTTTTGATTACTCTGGCAACTCATTTTTACAGCGAGATTTCTGCGGAAAACCTCACAATGAAGGCGAAAAAGTGACAAAAATAAAGCCATTACCGACATCGTTCAATCTGCAATCGTTGTTCAATAGAGTTATTGAAACAAAAGGAAAAAGTTATGAACACGATTCAACAACTGCTCTTGGAGTTTTGCCAACTCAATGAGTTACCCGAACTGAATTTTGAAGACAATGAACGTTGTCAGCTACTGGTCGATGATCGCTACATGCTGTATTTCATCGCGACAGATACGGATGACTTAATGTTGTCCGTGACGTTCGGAAGATTAGACAAGTCGGGCGAACAAAGACTAAAAGGTTTAGAGCTTCTTGCTCATGCTAATTATCAGGGCATCGGTAGTGGCAGCCTTGCACTTGCTTTAGCCCCAAATGGTCGACAGCTTGTCTTAGCGGGACGTAAACCAGTTGAGCACCTAAACACGACGAATCTTACTGCTTGGTTTCATGAGGTTATTGAACAGACTGAATTGTGGCAAGCGCGTTTTGCAATGTTGGATCAAGCGATTCCAACCACCCCTAATCATGAACAAGCTCATGTTCAATCACTTCGTGTGTAGGAGAGAAAAATGGTCAATACAACGCAAAAAATCAGTCAAAGCCCAGTACCTGATCTAGAACAGTTTCGTGCAGTCGCTGCGCAAAAAGATGACCGAGTGATCAGTAAAAGAGGTGAGGTAAAAGAACCTTCAACGTTCCACAAAGGTCACAAGTTTGCTTCTATCCACGAAGGCGTGTTGAGAAGCAAATACACTAAGTTTTTCCAAGAAAACATCAAAACTCACCTTGATTTGAAACAGGCGCTACTTAAACAAGAAAAGCCTGAGGTTGCCTTGCTAGCTTACTCATTAGTTAGCCCTTCTGGTTATCGCGGTGAGCCGCTTACTGAGCGCAAAATCTTAGAAGTTGTCAGCTTGTTGGATGAAGTCAAGGTGAGCAGCGATACGTACCAGCAGCTTAAAAATACGTTTGACGCGATCAGCAAAGATCCGCGTATGCAGGTGAGTTTAGAGGCTCAGTACCCGGGGAAAATGGATGGTTTTGGTGCCGAACTGTTACAGATGGGCAAAGAAAAACTGAAAGGTTCTGGCGTTAATGCAGTCATCAACCTAGCCTTGCCTGGCGTAGGGCTATTAATTTCAACAGGACGCGAGCTGCACAAAGCGGCAGTCAATGGCGATGCTGAAGCTTACCACCATCAGCTGGAGCAAATTTCGCAGCTTCCAGGGCGAGACCAACGTCTCTCTATGCCGATGCAACAAACATTGGCTCAAGGTCATGCAATGTTATCAGCTGAAGGTGCAGTTGGGGCAACATTGGGTATGGCGACAGGGAGCTTGGGTACTTTTGGTGTGAGCTCCGTAGCGACAGCGGGTGTTACGCCGATAGCAAAAGAAGCCATTGGTTCGGCTGCCACGACTGGCATCATCAGTGGTGGTGGTTTTGTTGCGAACCAAGCTGGAGCATACGGACTAAATACAGAAGTCAAAGAGCAACTCATGCAAGGTGAGATGTCTGGTGTCTTACCAAGGCTTGAAGTTTCTAATGCCAAAGGAGATTTTACCTTCAGCATGCAAGATCCAGCTTCTGTACGCGCATTAATGGCGTACCTTGGCCCTAAAGAGAACACGGCGATGACATCACCTCAAGCGCCTAAAGAAGCACAAGAGATGGAAGCGGCTCGATTAACGTTGAAAAAGATGTTGGGCTCAGAGCCAAGTGAACACTTAGTCCCTGACGTTGATTCTATCTTGAAGCTAAGTCCAGAAGATGCGCCAAGCAAAACTGAGGCAACTGCTCATAGTGCGTTTAAAAAGCTGCTGGGCGAAGATTGGGATTGGCTCATGCCTGCGGTTCGAGCGATCGATAAAGGTGAGGCGAGTCAAATCAATGAAAAGCTGACTTACAAACTGCCACTTGATGCCGAAAATGGACGAGTATACCTTGATAAATGCCCAAACCTGAGTGACGCTCAGTTGGATGCATTAGATAAACTGGGCTCACCAAGTCAATTGCGACTGATGTACTTAGCGGAAGGTTGGGTTTAATTGAAAGTAAGGGAGCAGATGCTCCCTTACCGTATATGGTGTTTTGCCGGATGTTTATCTAGGCGTTAAACTGGCCTACTGATTTCGCTTAAAAAAGCGCTCGGCATTAGCAAATAGAGATTCACAGTGCTTTTTCTGCTTGTCGTAGTCAGCCGAACCTTCTGGCATTGCGTCTAATACTTCTTTTGCGCTGTGGTATTCTTTTACCATCAACTCAAATTTATCTTCATAATTGCTTTTTTTATTCTTTTTTTGAAAGCTATCTCGTTTTTTTCTCATTTTTATTCCTCTAGAGCGTGTTTATTAAAGGTCAATCTAATTAACCTCTACTTTTATAGGAATAACGAAGTCAAAATGGTTTAAATTAAGTCTAAATATTCCATTGTCATCGCGCTGATTAATATATTTCACCGCTAATGACTATTCCTAAATAGTGATGATATATACACGAAGAGGCTATGCGCGTTATGTCTTATTTTGACGCTTACTGATTGTTTTTATAAGGTTAAATTCCTTATAAACCTATCGATGTAAAGACAGCGCGTTGTGATAACCATGCTAAGAGAGCTAACTCTCGCTCGTATTTAAATCAAAACTGAGGCTATTTAATGGAAGATAAAGAATAAGTTGCTACAGGAGTTGAGTAACGAAATGACTCGAAAGAAAACTAAGAAGAGACTCGAACTAAATATTTCATCAATAGCTCACGGTTAGGAGCTGAGCTCACTATACACCGATTATAAGAAATAGATAGGACTTTCTATTTTTCTTCAGACAAAACCGCCCATGAAGGAAGCTTGCGCGTTGCAAAGCAATACCTAAAGATACAAAGGCATGCGTACATGCCTTTGTATTTGTGCCTAGCACACTTGGTGCTATGGTAGGTAGGCGCCTCCACATACTGGATTGTATGTGCCCGTGATATGTCCGCTTTTTTCACTTGCCAAGTAGCTCACGGTGTTTGCTACGTCTTCAGGTGTGGCAATTTTCTGCGTTGGTGTGAACATTCGAATGGTTTCTTTAAACTCTTCAGGAGCACCTTTTGTTGCGTCTGTTTCTACAAGACCCGGAGCAACGACATTAGACGTAATCCCGAAGGGACCAAGTTCTTGGGCGAGGTATTTACTAAAGCTATCAAGTGCACCTTTTGCACTACCATGAGCAATAAAGCTTGGTGCAGGGGCTTCTGATAAGGTGCTAGAGATAAAAATTAAGCGACCAAACTGGCTGGCTTTCATATTTTCTACCGCCAATTTTGCCGTTTGATATGCAGCGTGCATTTCGTCATTTAGCTTTTGTGAAAACTCTTCCCACGACTGCTCAGTGAAAGGTTTAGCGGTAAAGCTCATGTTTGCGTTTGAGACAAGAACATCAACGCCACCATGTTCATTTGCGATGCTGTCGAACATTCCTTGTATTTGTGCGTCATCTCGAACGTCAGCTTTTAAAGTGTACGCCTCACCACCGGCGTTTTGAATTTCTTGAGCTAACGCTTCCGCGACCGCAGTACTATTTACGTAGTTGATAAAAACTCGGTAACCATCTGCAGCGAGTGCTTTTGCTGTTGCTGCACCAATTCCACGAGCGCCACCTGTAATTAAAGCATTGCGTTTTGTCATCGTATTTCTCCAAGGTTAGGCCTGACTGTTAAACCAGCTTCTGTCGCAACGTACGCTGATAAGTTAAATTTGTCCGTTAAGCTTGCGTAAGTTCGCTACCACGCTAGAAAGTTGCTGTTTGCTGTTATCTAGGTCGGCATCAGCAAGGTTCTGTTGGGCTTCTTGCAGTACTAGCGAAGCGATATTTGCACATGTATCAACGGTGTCTAAAGATTTTTCTGTTAGCACGACTAACTTGCTTCGACTATCCGTTGGCGAAGGTTTCCTCTCTGTCCAACCGCGCTTTTCAAGCCCATCAATTGAGCGACTGACGCTCGATTTTTCTAAGTACAACAGTTCACAAATCTGACTTTGAGAAAGGGCACCGTTGTTTCGCAACAGCAACACGACACCCCATTGTTCTGCTGTCATATCAATACCAGCATCTTTGAAACGGGTAGTGAGTAATCGGTTAAACAGGCGACTAGCAAGCCCCGTAAGGTGACCGAGAGACTGATGATGGTTGTATTGGGACATGGAAAATTTCACCAAATAACATGAACGAACAATATGGTTGTATACACAACTATGTTGGGCGATGTCAAATTCGTTTGAAGAAAATGCTACTAGCTTGTGCTTATCGTTGGGTTGATGTGTCAGATTGAGGTGCTAATGAAAATTGGTGAGGTAGCTTCGAAAACTTCGGCCAGTCAAATGTTTGCGCCTGATGCACCGAGTTGGGGAGCAAGCTTCAATAAAGGTAGGGGAGTTGCAATCCTCTCTTTATTTATTCAGTTTAAATGTATTTTTTTATTTATATTACAAATGGTTAGATTTTCATTCTTTTCATTCGAAACACTCTTCTCAAGAAGTTCATGATAAATCAATGAGATTGATCTTTTTGATTGGCAATGATCAAATGCACCTTTACTAAAACTGTACGGTACAGTACAGTTTGTGGAAGTCATAAAATGGATTTCAAACATGAAGAAGAAAGTTATCGCCTTGTCGCTTGTTGTTGGTTCGTTATTTGCCGCTGGCTGTGCCTTATACCAGCCGAATACTGTAATGACGGATAACGCATATGTTCATTCAGACGTTACGGCCATTTCACCTGAGGTTGGGGGGCAGGTAAGCGAAATCTTTGTCAAAGATAACCAGTGGGTAAGAGAAGGAACTCCTTTGTTTGTCATTGATGATGAAGACTTTATTGCCAACCAAGAAATTGCTCGAGCAGCACTAGATGTTGCGAAATCTGAGCTTACTGCAAATCAAATCAAAACGGATATGCAGTTAATGAAAATTGAGCAGGCGAAGCAAGGTATTCGCCGCGCGAGTGCAAATGCCGAACACCAAGCGGCGGAGTTTCAACGTCTTTCTCGTTTGGTACAAAAGCAATCTGTGAGCAAAAATCAGTTTGAAGCACAAAAAACGCTATCTATTGAAGCAAGCAGTAATCTTGAAACCGCTAAATTGGGCTTAGCTGCTGAGCAAAAACAGCTCGACACATTGATGACTGAGAAGTTGCAACTGACAGCACAGCGTAAAAAAGCAGAAGCAAACTTACGACTAGCTAATATTTCACTGGAAAGAACCACGGTGCGTGCACCATTCGATGGCTATGTGGCAGATAGACAAGTGCAAGTCGGCAAGTTTGTACAACCAGGAATGGGGCTCATCGTGATGGTGCCAGATTATGTTTGGATAGAGGCAAACTTTAAAGAAACACAACTTGAGAACGTTGTGCCTGGGCAAGAGGTTGAAGTAGTATTGGATATGTTTCCAAACCATCCATTGCATGGCCGTGTTTCTTCGATAACCCCGGCGACTGGTGCACAGTTTAGTTTATTGCCACCTCAAAATGCGACAGGCAATTTCGTAAAAGTAGTACAACGTGTACCAGTACGTATTGAGCTAGAGATCCCTCAAGAGTTGAGTCAACGAGTCTATCCGGGGTTGTCTGCAGAAGTAACGATCGAGACCGCGGCACAAGGTTAACTGCAATGGAAAAACGTTCACCGCTGCTGATTTTGACGCTTTTTGCGATTGCTGCTTTTGGTATTAACTCCGTGATGTTTACCGAGTTATCGTATGAGATGGCGGCAACGTCAGGCTTATCTGTCGATGAAGTTGCTCTGGTTAAAGTCGGCTTTATGATTACCCAGGTATTAGGTTTTATATTCACACCAATATTGGTGCGTAGATTGGGTACGTTAATTCTCTTACATGCCATTTTATTGGTAGGTCTAGCGAGCAATCTTGTACTTTACTGGGGCGGACAGCAAGAACTGGTGTTCACTCTGACTTGGCTCTCGAGTGGCTTTTTTATGAGCATGTTAATGGTGGTATTAAACCTTTACTTGCTCCACTTCTTTGAACAGCGTTGGCTACCTGCCATTATTGCTTTAACGCTAGTATTTTCAACCTTGCTACCGATCGGCGCTTACCCTTGGGTAGTGGCCAATATTGTCGAAATCTTTGATTGGTCACTGTTGTGTGTCGTGTCGGCTTGGCTGTACTTCTCTGCCTTGGTAATTGCATGCATCTACAATCCTAAGTCGATTCAAATCGAGGCCGAAGCTAAGTCGGGCTGTTGGTTTTATTTAGTTTTTGCCCTGACAATAAGTATCGTTGTATTTCTATTGATGAGAGGCAGTTATTACAACTGGTTTGACTCGGAATGGTTTGTTAAAGCCTCTTCGATTGCCGCAGCTCTGACTTTATTAGTGGTGTATTACTTTGTGAAAACCAGTCCTTTAAATACAGCATCAATACAGCTGCATAGTAAGTTGAAAACTAATGTTTTTATGTACAACGCTTTTTTGGCAGGTTTTGCTGTTATGGCGAGCAATGTGTTGTTTACTAGCTTTTTGAAAATGGCGTTGCAGTACAACAACCTTAATGCTGGATATGCCCAATTACCGGCATTTTATGCCATGCTAGGTGGTATGCTAGTCAGTGTGCTGGTGTATTACTTCCGCCGGCCATTAGCGGATGCAGTCGTCCCGTTTGGTGTGGTGATGATTATACTTTCGGTACATAAGTTTAGTCAGTTACCTAGCTTTGCTGGTACGGAATCTTTGTCCGTTCCGATGATGTTGCGAGGGTTTGGTGTCGGCTTATTGAATGTGTCTGTGACCATTGCAGTATTGATGTACTTCCAGGTCGGGCAGCGTTTGGAAGGCATCGCCAATTTCTACCTCTTTCGTACCATTGGTGGTGTGATCGCTGGTGCCGTGTTCTCACGGGTAATGCAAAGCCATAGTGCACAAGCTGCTGGAGAGATTGGCCGAACGCTAGATGATGTGAATCATGCTTTTGGTGTTTATAAAAATGCGTTGAGCAGTACGATTCTGACTCATGGACACTTGCCAAATTCGGCATTAGGAATGAGCCAAATTAGTTCTGTTGTCAAAGAGCAGGCGACCACTCTCGCACTGAGTAATTCATTATTGATGTTTATTATCTCGGTCTTTGCTCTCGCGCCAATCTTAATAATCGGTAAAAAACTGGCGGCGAAGTGAGAGATTCACTAAGCCATAGAAACAAGAAGGGAGCGATGATGCTCCCTTTTATATTCAGTGAGTTTATCTTTGGTATAGATTTAGGAAGGCGGTGACCGCTTTTTTTGTATGTGCATCTAACTCTTCATCTGTCGGAAAATCGAAGCCAATTAGTGCCATGTTCTGGTAATCAAGTTTAATTAATGCAAGTAGTTGCTCACAAGCGAGGTCGGCATTTTCAACATCGAGTTGTGAGCTGACAGTTTCACTCTTTAAAAAGTCGATGAGGTATTGATGAATGCGATGCGGCCCTGTCTGCCAGAATTGATTTGGTACGGAATCATGTTTGTTGAAGTCAGCCGAAACGATCCGATAAAGTGATAGCATAGGATTGGAGCATACACCTTTTAGGTACTTCTTGGCGAAGTCATTCAATGTTTCTTGTAAAGGCTCCGATTGCTTGTCGGCAAGCTGGAAGACGGACTCTAAGCTGGTTTTGGTATTGTATGCTAAAACTTCAACAAATAACCCTTCTTTGTTCGAAAAATAGCGATATAACGTCTGCTTTGAGCCTCCACAAATCGCGACGATTTGATCGAGTGATGTGTCTTTGTAACCTTGTTGTATAAAAAGGTCAGTGGCAACTTTGATGATTCGAGTTCGTTTCTTTTCGGTAGATATGCGCATAAATAAATCAACCTAAGCAAAAATCCACCTTTGTTGTGGCTGGCGTGGTTTCTTACCGAGCTCTAGGTGGTTTAGAGATGAAAGTAAAACTGTCCAGTACAGTACCACTATTGACGTTAGTAAACACGACTTTTCATGAACCAAGTGCTTCATTGAGACAAGCAAAAGTAGGCAAATTCGATATGCTGAAACCTATAGCGAAGGATGACTCATTTAAAAATCTCATTACGTATAGAAAAGTGATAACCGTTCTTCGTACGATAGCCTTTACTCTCGAAATCATGTTAATTCAGCGCCTTATCCGACTCCAATGATGCCAACCAACGAAGCACTTCGGCGGTTGCTTCAATAAGATCACTTGGGATGTACTGGTCGACGTTGCCGTCCGCATATAGTGCGCGAGCAAGAGGGACTTTTTGCATCACAGGCACACCTTCCTCTTTGGCGATTGCGATCATACGTTTGGCTACCGCATCGGTTTCCATCAAGGTAATGACGGGCAGGGGCGTTTCGCCTTTCTTGTAATAAAGACCAACTGCTATATGTGTTGGGTTTGTAACCAATACATTAGAACGTTTAACGTTTTCACGTTGATTGGAGGCCTGTAGCTCTTGGTGCAACTGACGACGTTTACTTTTGATTTCAGGGCTGCCTTCCATCTCTTTGTATTCGCGTTTCACTTCGTCCTTGCTCATTTTGAGTTTCTTCGTGTGGTCAAACTTTTGGTACGCAAAATCAGCTGCAGCGATGACGATGAAACCTACCGAAGAGATAATCATTAATTGTTTAATCATGACACCAGTAATGGTCGGGACACATTCTAGCCCGCAAGTTGGAATTTGCATCAAAGCGTTGATGTTACCGCGTAAGGTCACCCAGATAATGCAGGAAAGAAGAGAGACTTTAAGGATCGACTTGATAAACTCAATCACACTCTTAAGCGAAAAAATGCGTTTGGCACCTTCGACGGGATTGATCTTTTTGATGTCGGGTTTAACGGATTCACCACTAAATAGGAAGCCGAACTGCCCCATATTGGAAAAGATGGCGACGAGTGCAGCAACCAGAATAATCGGAGCGAGTAGATAGGCAATTTCTTTTGCGATGGCGATAGCGACATCGACTAGCGCATCTTGGAAACCCTGATAAGCAAGCTTACTTGGTAGGAGAATAAGCGCTGAGATGTGCGACATGTAATAATCGGCGAACGCAAATAGTACAATTATGAGCGCCAAAATTAATGCAGACGATACGATTTCTTGGCTTTTGGCTACCTGACCTTTCTGCCTGGCATCGCGTAACTTTTTTGCGGTGGGTTGCTCTGTTTTTTCTGCGCTCATAAAGAATCCTAAGCGTTATTGCCAAATGGTATTGAGTTGTTCTGCGAATCGGGTAATTCCGTAAAACTGCACTTCAAAGTGATCCATCATTAGCCCGAGATACACGATCAGTAAAACACTCGCGATGGCACTTTTTATTGGCATGGCAAGGAAAAAAACATTCAATTGCGGTGCAAAACGACTGATAAGCGCCAGACCAAACTCAGCAAGAAACATTGCCAACACTAATGGAGCGGACATCAACACACCAAGCCACATAAGCTGTTCAAATTGCGCGTAGAAGAAGCTTACCCATGCATCGCTAACGGTTGGGAAAAAGTCCACGATCGGCCAAGATGTGTAGCTTTTGAATAACGCGTAGATAAAAGTGACAAAGCCCCCGCCAGAGAAGAACAGGGTAATCAACGTTTGGGTCAGCAACACTGCGGTTGGCGTCGATTGCGAGCCTAGCGTTGGGTTAAACATACTTGCCATGGCAGCACCACGTTGGTTGTCGACCAGAAAGCCAGCCGCTTCTATTGCCCAAAAGGGGATAGCAGCAACAAACCCGATCAATAGCCCAATTAATACCTCTTTACCCAAAATCACTATCAGCCAAATACCGTCGGTTTCCGCGGGCAAGCTTTGCTGATTAATCATCGGAAATATAAACAGTGCGAGTGAGCAAAGCACACCATTTCTCACCATGGTGCCGCCTAGCATTTGCTTGCTCAAAATAGGCAAAAAGATGAAGCATGCCATTAACCGAGGTAACGTCAGGCTATACAAAAATAAAGCCTGGTGTAAGTCGTGATAACTCATCGTATTTGAGGAATTTTATCCATGGCAAGCGAGGCGAAGGCGTGGAGCTCTGCCCCTAGCCACTGCGTTGTGACAAACAGCGTAATAATGACCGCGATAAGCTTGACGACAAACCCCAACGTTTGCTCTTGGACCTGAGTGAGCGCCTGAATAAGCGATACCAATGTACCAACCAACGCTGCGACTAAAATCGGCGGTAACGACAAGTACAAAACTAGGGTTAATGCTTGAGTCGTGAAATGAATGATTTCAGCAGAATGCATACTTTCTCCGTGATTAACCGTAACTCAGTACTAAGCCGTGAGTGAGTTTTGTCCAGCCGTCAAGCAAGACAAAAAGCAACAATTTGAAAGGGAGAGAGATGGTCATTGGTGATACCATCATCATGCCCATGGCGAGCAAGATATTAGAAACAATTAAGTCGATAGCGATGAACGGCAAGTACAATAGAAAGCCAATCTCAAAAGCACGGGTAAGCTCACTGACCGTAAACGCTGGCAGCAACAGCAACAAGCTATCTGACTCTAAACGGTCCACGTACTTTTGAGGCCATAATGTGCGCGCAGCATCGGTAAAGAATATGGCTTCGGTTTCCCGAATATGCTTTTTCAAAAACTCTCGATAAGGCTGTAAACCGCTTTCAATGAGGCCTTCCACACTTGCAGAGTCTTCAAGAGAAATATCATGCTGCTTCACGTAGTCATAGGTTTCAAACCCGACGGGAGCCATGATGAAAATCGACAAAATTATCGCCAAGCCATACAGTGCCATATTCGGTGGAATTTGCTGTACACCGAGAGCGTTACGCAGCAGTGAGAATACAACGGCGAGTTTTACAAACGACGTCGCCATCATCGCGATAAATGGGATCAGTGCCAGCAGTGCTAAGCTGACAATGAGATTGAGCTCGTCAGGTAACTGGATCATGCTGGCTCCTGCGTGCCACCAAACAGTTCCAGTACGCGCAAACCTAAATGCTCATTAACATTAACCAGTTCACACTCACCGACGATTTTGCCGTTGGCACGCAATGTTACCGGCTTAGATACAGGTTGGTTTAGCTCGAATACGTACCCAGGCTGAAGCTGGTTAAGCTGTTCTAGAGTGATGGTTTGATGGCCGATATCAAACGTGAGTTCCACGGGCAGTTGCTGGTGGTCGGTTAACATTTCTGAAGTGTTTAGGTCATTCATATTGGTTTCTTTTTCAATAATGTGAAGAATTTGGTCATCCAGTTGGCAGCGCCAGAGATTCTGGTTAGATACTTGAAAAATGGCTTGTTGTTGGGCGATATAACAATCGTCAAAAAAGATCACATCTCCCAGTTCGAGCGAATTAAATTCGCTTAACATTAAATGGGTCTTTCCAAGGCTTAACCACACAGGTAAAGCGAGATGTCGTGCCTGAAGAGAAGCGCTGTTTGGTAGTGCATCCAACAGCACGTTTGCTCCTTCGCTAACCCACAAACAAAGAGAGCCGTTAGGTTTATTGAGGGTTAACATCAAGGTATGCTCTTGAACTTGGCTCGACTCTAACGGTTGTAACTGGCTAAGAATGGGCAACTGACCAAATAGTGCTTTGAATGCCTCACTATGCGGTTCAATCTGAGAACTCAAAAGTGCTAACTGGAGCGAGTTGGGCAGTGACTCGAATGCAGTGGCATTCAGAGTAGACTCAAGCCATTTCTGGAGTTGCGCACGACAAAAATCCACTTGGATCGTTTGCCCTCCAATCAACGTGGTTAAACGGAATCCTTCAAATGAAGGGATTTGAGAAACAGTAATCGATACGCTCTGACCATCAACCCCTTGGAAATGGCATTGCTTTGCACAAAGTTGATTACTGAGCGCAATACTGTCTGAATCGACTTTGGGTATCGTTAACGGCGTCATAGGTCATTCTCCGCTTGCCATTCTTCATACACGCTACGTTTCTGGCGTGAGTGTTGTTGTTCATGTTGTTGATCGAGCTGTTGAGTTTGTTCGCTGATCGCTAGACGAAGTGGCTGATCACCGCCAAATCGATTTAGGCGTTCGGCAAGATCTTGTCTAGCTTGTTGGCTAATAATGGAAAGGGCATGCTCTTGTCGAATCGTCACGCTATAACCTTGCGCGTCCAACTTGATGTGGATTTCGCCACCTTTTAATTGTCCTTCACTCAGAAACAGCCGAACCTCTTTGTTGTCCGATGCGGTTGGCAGCGAAACATAGATTTTGTCCACCAATTGTTGGAGTAACGTGTTTACGTCTCGAGCAGGGGCCGGCTGAGCCTGTGAAGCGACACTCTTTAAAATGACATCGCCTTGCGTTGCCGCGCTCGCAAGGTGTTGAGGTTCTGCTTTTTCGTCATCCGCTTTAACGGCCACTAGTGCGCTTTTCGTCTCGACTTTCTCAAGCGATTTAGTTTCAGAACGACTATCGGTTTTATCTGTTAGTTTGCCTGTGTCTTGTAGTCGCTGCGTTGCACGCTTATTGTGTGTCGTTTCGGTTTGTTTCGTCGTGAAGTTGGCATTGTTAATTGCATCTTGAGTGAGCGCTTTCCCTGCGGCCTTTTTAGGGAGAGAACCGTCGAGAGAAGCTTGTGCTTGAGAATGGGGGCCAACGCGCTCAAGCGAGGATGAGCTTGGAGGCTGATCGCTCTCAAGTTTTTTATCTTTCTCATGCAATTTACTGTTTTCAATCAGGCGTTCTTCGCTATTTGTTGCGTCGTCTTGTGGTTTCTCTACGCCTTTCTTTGTGACGGCGTCACTTTTGCCTTTTAATGTAGCGGTATTTCTATAAGTGCTGGCTTCTTGGTTAGAAAGTTTCGATTGTTTGTCTAGGGTTTGAGATGCTTCATGTCTTAACGGAAGGCTCTCGTCTCTGCTCTGAGTGTCTTTTTTGCTCGCAACGGTAGATTCTTCTTCCTTGCTAGGTTTCTCCGTCATTGCACGCTCGAACTGTGACTGAAGCTCAGCCTCTCGCTCCAGGGGCTTTTTTTCTGGCGTTGATTTGTACAGCGTATTCGGTGTTTCTTCTGTTGGAGTAATGCGCATAATGAACCTTTAGATAATATCGACAGTGCGAAACTCTTCTTGTTCGAGTTCTTCTTGGTATTGTCTTTCTCGCGACTGTTCCGCGAGTTCTTGTTGTTGCAACTGAACGAATTTTTCTTTGGTTTTATGGGCTTGCCGTGCCTCTTTTTGTTTTTCTTTAAGTACCGAACGTTCGTACTCAAGCGCTTTTTTTGCTTCGGCAACGCGCTGTTTAAGCTCGGCTTCTCGCTCTCTCAACAACGCGATTTCTTGTCTCAATGTTTCCAACTCTTTGAGAACGAGTGTGTGTTGCTTTGCTTTGGCAAAACGTCGTTCTTCTTCTTCCTGACGCCAAACGTGATAGTCCGCTACGGAACGTTCGGCCTTTTGAACCTGTGCTGCTGAATTTGATACTCGGTATTCTTGGCGCTTAACGGCTTTATCCGCACGTTCAGCTCGAATTTGTTTGATTTCTAATAACCGTTCGATCATTGGTTCGCCATCCCTTTTAGTTGAGCGATAGCACCATCAAGATCACTTGGCTCATGCGTTCCTTGGCGTAAAAAGGCGCGTATATCATCACTTTGCGCAATCGCCATATCTGCTCGGCTATCTGCCCCATGCTGGTACTCGCCAATTTTGATCAGTAGCTCAACTTCTTCGTACTTGGCTAACATTTCGCGAAGGTGAGCAGCAGACGCCTGATGATCAGGTTTAACGATTTGATTCATCACGCGGCTTGCTGACCGGAGTACATCAATGGCAGGATAATGGTTCATTGCCGCAAGTTTGCGCGAGAGAATGATGTGCCCATCTAAAATGGAGCGAGTTTCATCGGCGACAGGCTCTGTCATGTCGTCGCCTTCAACCAACACGGTGTACAGCGCTGTAATTGACCCTTTGTCAGATTGACCGGCTCGTTCCATCAGCTTTGGCAAAGCGGCAAAAACGGAAGGCGGATAGCCGCGTCGTGTTGGTGGCTCGCCTGCGGCTAGTCCAATTTCTCTCTGCGCGCGGGCGAAACGCGTTACAGAATCCATCAGCAGTAAAACGCGTTTACCTTGGTCACGAAAATATTCCGCAATAGAAGTGGCAACAAAAGCGGCTTTGGCACGTTCCATGGCCGGGCGATCGGATGTCGCGACCACTAAAACCGATTTGGCCATTCCTTCTTCGCCCAGGTCATGCTCAATAAACTCGCGCACTTCGCGTCCGCGTTCACCAATCAAGGCGAGAACTGTCACGTCAACGTCTGCGGATCGAATCAGTTTTGCGAGGAGGGTACTTTTACCACCGCCAGCCGCTGCAAAAATGCCCATGCGCTGACCTTCACCACAGGTCAGTAGTCCATCAATGGATCGAACCCCAAGAGAGATTGGCTTTTCAATCAGTTTACGTTGCATTGGTGGTGGCGCATCGCGATAAACCGGATACCAAGCACTTGGTTCCTGGCTTTGCGTACCATCGAAAGGACGCCCAAGCCCATCAAGCGTTGTACCTAACAGGTGATCGCCAACACCGACTTCATGCATTTTTCCCATTGGGCTAACTTCTGTATTTGAGGAAATCCCAAACATGTTTCCTAACGGTGTGAGCAGAGCGTGATGCTGTTGAAAGCCAACGACTTCCGCTAATAAAGACAGAGTTTGATCAGGATTACGCAACTCACACAGCTCACCAACACGAACGCCGGGGACAACGGCCTTGATGATGGTGCCGGTTACTTGCGTAACGCGCCCGCGAATTTGGATCAGACGAGTTTGCCTGATCGCAGATTGTTGGATATCAGTGATGTATGAGAAATCGTTCAAGGTAAAAATATGCGCAATGATTGATGTTGGGAGGATAGAAAGGATGAGGGGGTATTTATAGTGAATATCAGTCGGGAGTTTTTAGAAAACTGAAAGCGCACTAAAAAAACACGTCTGATTTTGACAGCTTCGAGAAAGCGCACTTCCTATAATTCGCCTGTATTGTACGGAAGGAGTGCAAGTGAATGAGTATTATCAACAATCATATCGCAACAAACCCAAAGTTTGATGCGTCTATCCAAAACGGGTTGGAATCGTCTCGTACCGACGCTTCACGAAAAGGCAATTACCGCGGTGAAACGGTCCGTGTTCACAATGCCACACAATCACTTTTTGATGCGATGGAAGAGCTCACTTCACTCGGTTCCGAAAAAGCAGAAAAAGATTTGACCAAGCGTAAAGTGAAAGACAGTGGCGTTCGAGTTAATGAAGCGCACGAACTCGTTTCTGACTATCTGCGAAAAGTCCCTGATCTTGAAAAGAACCAAAAGATCAAAGATCTGGCTGCAAAAATGGCGGGAGGAAATATCTCGACCATCGCTCAATTGCAAGCTTATTTGAATGGATTTTCAGAGGAGAAAAGCCATCAATACCTTGCGTTAAAAGCCGTTAAAAAGTTTTTGAGTGCGAGCCCAGAAAGTAAACATCTACTCGCACTAATTGACCAAGCGATTCTGAGAATTGAGCAAAACCCAGATTCTTGGGCTCAAATTGATACGGAAATTCGCGTCTCAAACTTTGCTGATGAGTACAGCCAAGAACAAGAGTTTAGCTCATTACATCAGCTGCGCGGTTTCTATCGCGATACCGTTCATAGCTATCAAGGGCTCGGCGCTGCTTATCAAGACGTAGTGGCGCGCTTTGGTGAACAGGAGGTATCGACCGCTGTTGAGTTTATGCTGCAAGGCATGAGTGCAGATCTTAGTGTTCAAGGCAGCAGTATCGACTCGGTTAAGTTGCAGTGGTTGATGTCCGATATGCAAAAACTCAAAACTCTGAATACGTTGCAAGATCGCGTGAGTCAGTTGTTCCAAATGTTTAAACCGGAAAGGACGAGTTATGGCTTATCAAGTTTCTAATTTGATGGCTGATGTGATTGCGTTGGTAGAGCAGCGATGGGTAAGCAGTGATGAGATTTGGAAAGTCGCCAACGCAATGGAATTGACGGCGGTACAACAAAAAATCGATTTTTTTCGAGAGTTCCACAAGTTAGTTCGCGCGATCCCTATTGATGTATTCGCCGATGAAGAACAACGACAGAATTTAATACAAGCGGTACAAAAGGCGCTAGACGAAGCCATTGATATAGAAGAAGAGGAAGCGTGGGAAGATGAGTTGGATTGATGCATCCGTCAATGAATTTTGCCGAGGAATGGGGCTTGATGCCGTCGATTTCTCATCAGCTGGACGGGTGCAGCTGGATTTTGAGCAAAGCGGTACACTACATATTGAGCGACACGGAGAACAGCTATTCTTGATGTTGTCTCAAGCGTTATCTTGGCATCAAACCAGTGACATCTTTCAAAGCGCCCTCAGTTTGTGTCATGCCGATCAAGGCTGGCCTTTCGAAATTAAAACTGGTTTGTTAGATGAGCAAACTTTGGTTTTTTCCGCGCGGTTAAACGGAGAAGAGGTCACGCTTCCGACTTTAGAACAAGCGTTTACGCTTTTGGTTCGTCTACATAACGATGTGGCAACCTCATGACTCGAGTAAGCACTTTAAACGTAGGAATAGAAGCCTTCACGCATGTTACTCATAGTGAGGTTAAGGCCGATTTCCCTGAACGGTTTCAATTACTTCCTGATGGACAGGCGGTCGCTACGCATTTAGAGAAGCTCTATGACCTCAGGCCTTCAGACCAATACCTAATCGCGTTAACCAAGCCAAAATTGTTGCACTCAGAATTGTTGCGTCCAGAAAAGTACCGCCAACAGTTCGATGAAACGTTGGCTCAGTTGCAAGTTCTTGCACAGGGTTCAGGCTCCGCGTCTTTTATCAAAGCATCCGAAACGTTACAAAGTACGCAACTTGATCAGCGTTATCTCACTATGGCGCTCAATCTCCTTATCCAGGTCTAACCAACATGTTGAGATCCAAAGACATTGAACTGTTGCTTGTTCACGCTGCACTACAAGTTCAATACCAAAAGCCAGAGCATGCTATCTCTATTCTCGATGCGGTTTTAGAGATAGACCCGCAACACAAAGAGGCGATGCAAACGCTCGCCGTGGCGTGTTTACAAAGTGGTCGATATGCCCGTGCTGTTGAGGTATGTGAGCACTTATTAAAATCCGACCTTAAACCTGATTCGGCAGGACTCTGGTTTTGCTTAAGCCAAGCTCGTTGGAAACAAAATGACGTCGATGGGGCACGCCAAGCGCACCGACGCTATCTGCAATCTTTAAATAGTGAATCACATGAATAAGTTGATCGATATTTTAAACAAGGTAGGGCAACGTAAAGACATTATGCTTGCGGTGATGTTGCTCGCGATCGTCTTTATGATGATATTGCCACTGCCTACCGCACTGGTGGATGTGCTGATTGGCACCAACATGAGCATTGCGGTGGTGCTGCTTATGTTAGCGATTTACATCACTACGCCGCTTGAGTTCTCTGCATTTCCCGCAGTGCTACTGATCACGACATTGTTTCGTTTGTCTTTATCCATCACGACAACCCGTTTGATCTTGCTGCAAGGCGATGCTGGTCAAATCGTTTATACCTTCGGTAACTTTGTCGTGGGCGGTAACTTAGTGGTCGGTATTGTTGTTTTCCTGATCATTACTATTGTCCAGTTTATGGTGATCACCAAAGGCTCGGAGAGGGTTGCAGAAGTTAGTGCGCGATTCTCACTTGATGCGATGCCTGGTAAGCAGATGAGTATTGACGGTGACATGCGCGCTGGGGTGATTGACGTACACGAAGCACGGCACCGACGATCACTGATTGAAAAAGAAAGCCAAATGTATGGCTCGATGGATGGCGCGATGAAGTTCGTTAAAGGCGACTCCATTGCTGGTTTGGTCATCATTGTGGTCAACATCTTAGGTGGCGTCACGATCGGGGTAACGCAAAAAGGCATGAGTGCTTCAGAAGCGCTTGAGCTGTTTGCGATTTTGACCGTTGGCGATGGTTTGGTGTCGCAAATTCCGGCTCTGTTTATCGCGATTACGGCCGGTATTATCGTGACGCGTGTATCTCATGAAGATTCTTCTGATCTCGGCTCGGACATTGGCGGTCAGGTCATTGCTCAGCCGCGTGCACTCCTTATTGGCGGTGTGCTTTTGGTGCTGTTCGCACTGATTCCTGGTTTTCCAAAAATTACTTTTCTGGTTTTGGCCACAGTGGTTGGTGGTGGTGGTTTCTTCCTTTTCTATCAACAGAAAAAACAGGCGGAATCAGATAGTACCGACTTATCAAGCTTTGTTTCGCAAGGGGCGGGTTCACCAGCAGCGAAGCCAAGCAAACCAACCCCATCTAGAAACAGTAAAGGCAAGTTAGGTGAGCAAGAAGAGTTTGCCATGACGGTCCCACTCTTAATTGATCTTGACGCGAGCCTTCAGGAAAGCTTGGAAGCGGTCGCATTGAATGAAGAGCTAGCAAGGGTTAGGCGCGCACTATATCTCGACCTCGGCGTGCCTTTCCCGGGTATCCACCTGCGTTTTAACGAGGGGATGCAAAATGGCGAATATTTAATTCAGTTACAAGAAGTTCCGGTTGCACGAGGACGAATTGTAAAAGATCAACTCTTGGTGACAGAAGGGAATGAACAGATCGATTTATTAGGCGTGCCTTATGAGCAAGATGAAGATTTTCTACCTGGTATTTCTAGCATTTGGGTGGCACAAAGTTACGAGCAAAAACTCGTAGCCAGTCATGTCGGCTTTCTCACACCCGACAGAATTTTAACGTACCACTTGTCTCATGTTCTCAAGGAGTACGCACAAGACTTTATTGGTATTCAGGAGACGCGTTATCTATTGGAGCAGATGGAAGGCAGTTATTCGGAGCTTGTTAAAGAGGCTCAACGCATTGTCCCGTTACAAAAAATGACGGAAATCTTGCAACGTTTGGTTTCTGAAGACATTTCCATCCGAAACCTTCGCGTGATCTTAGAAGCCATGGTTGAGTGGGGCCAAAAAGAGAAAGATGTTGTACAGCTGACGGAGTACATTCGTTCCAGCTTAAAACGTTACATTTGCTACAAATACGCGAGCGGACAAAACATGTTGCCCGCTTACTTATTAGATCAAAGTCTCGAAGACACAATACGTAGCGGTATTCGTCAAACCTCTGCAGGGAGTTACTTGGCGTTAGACCCGTCAGTAACTCAACAATTTGTGAGTGATGTGAAACAGACCATTGGTGATTTAAGCCGCATGCCGAATAAGCCTGTGTTAGTTGTGTCTATGGATGTACGCCGATATGTGCGAAAGCTTATTGAATCGGAATACTACGATCTGCCCGTTTTGTCATTTCAAGAATTAACTCAGCAAATCAATATTCAGCCACTTGGAAGGGTGGGGATGTAATGAAAACAAAACTAATGCTCTCGCTTGCGCAAGCGGGGATCGAAGTGACGCCATACTTTTGGCAACAAAGTGAAATTCAACTTGGTTATCGAATTGAAGTTGAGGGTTTAGAGCTCGTTTTTCGGGTGGAGGACGGAGAAATCATCATCGTTCTTCTGAAACGCGTTCGTCCAAAATTGGGGTTGAGTAACCCCTTTGCCGGCTTATTTCTCTTGGCTGAACATGCCATTCAACTTTATCCCTCCGATTGGGTCATTCGCGGCAACGTCGATGTGTTACGTGGTAGCAACATGAGCAGCCAGCGATTGGCACAGTTCTATCTAAAAGCATGCGGTGCAAGCCATGATGAGCTAGAAGACTGGTACTGTTTACGTCTGGCAGATTATAGACCTTTGAAAAAGTTGAAAAAGTAAAAACTCACGACTGTTACTGACAGCACCGATGAGATGACCCGCTTTAAGATAGGAATCAAGATGAAGCAACCGTTTACCGATGCGATTGAGAACGCTGAGCTTGCCATTAGAAAAGCTGAAGACAGAACCGATATTTTTAACGAGCTATTGGAAGGCTTAGGTGTTGGTCCTGTTGTGGGTGATGTTTTACTTGGCGGCATAAAAGCGCCAGTAGATACCATGAAACGTGCAGAGCAAGAGCTAATAGACGAAGTCCAGCGCCGCCGGCAACAACAAAATCAGCTACAAGGTACGTCAGGTAAACGCAGAAAGCGTCCCACAGTGATGCGCGGCATGATGATTTAGAGGTTTGGAAATGACGAATATGAAAACGACTGGCTCTACGACAGGAGCAACAGACACAGCTGCGAGTAGTGCACCATTACCCACTTTCCAACAAAACTTGATAGAGGCATTTACCCCTGTACTGGGTGAAGCAGAGACTCAGCAACTTGCCTCTCTAATCTCTTCATTGCCAACTATCTCGGGACAAACGGAATCACAAAGCATCGCGCTTTATGTTGATACACTTGAAAACCTAAAAGCGAAAAATAACGCGTTTGCTGGTATATCATTGACCGACACCGCATCTGTTTGGATAAAGTCGCTACAAAGTGCTAACTCAGATGGCGAATTAACCGCAGCCGAGTTAAATGTTCAAACAAACCAGACACTATCAAATCAGTTTCAGTCTTGGTTTAGTAAGTTACTGACGGAAAACGTAGATAGCTCGTTATCTACGGAGTTTGTTAGTCAATTTAATTTGGGCACTCAGAGTAACCAAGCGGAGCAGATCGCCAACCTCTCCGAGACAGGTCTGGCTAATGCCACCAAAGAAATTTCTCTTTTTGTTGCAGAGCTTGCTAATCAAATGAGCTCCCGTGAAGTGAGAGATGCTTCTATTTCTTTTCTTCGCAATGCCTTTAGTAGCTTAGGTTCCCTTAATCTCGCGCAACTGAAGAGCTCGGATTTCCTGTTGACTAAAGAGAGTTTCGCTCTTCAAGTCTCAGCTCAATTAAAAAGTAGTTTTCAAGGTATCGGTATTACTTTAAGCACCGATGACGCAAGTGCGCTAGCTAACAGAATTACCTGGACTCCTGGTATTTCTAAACAGCAGCTTAAAGAAGCGTTAGATGAAATGGCCGCTCAAGTGAAAGGCCAATATAGCGCAGCTTATGGTGAGGCGACTGGAACGAACAATCTAAAAGCAGCACTTAACACTGTCATTGGTAGAACTGAGCCTTTGACCCTTTCTAGTCTGTTCGCCAACTTCGCGGTGAGTTTAACAAATATAGAAATCGACGACTTTTACCAGGACAGCGCGATAGCCGATGTCCAAAAGACACAAATAACGCCAGCTCAAGTTACTTTGATCAAAGAAAACACTGAACGAGATATCCGATTACAGTTTGAAAAAATAGTAAAAAGTGAATCTACCGGGGCTTCGTTTACCGAGCGGTATGAGGCATTGCGCAAGAACTTAGGGGCATTGAAAGAGCGTCTACTCAATATCACCGACAAAGAGAAAGCGGATCGTGAGGTGAGAGCAGAGCACTCTCTAACGGCTCGTGATTTGTTGGCCGTTGTTGAATCTAGCATTGGTGATCGTTTTGATGAGCAAGTGCTGCTTGCACTAAATGAGCGTCGTGTTAACCGTTTAGAGAAACGTAATCAGCAAAAAGAGGAGCTTCAATCTTTTACAGCGAGGCTAAAAATCTTTGGTGAAGTGCAGTCTTTGGTTCATAGCAAACAAAGCGGAGGCGGTACATATGGTGAAAGTTATAACCCTAAAGATTATACCTTTGACTATAGCAGTTTTAACTACAGTTCAAGAGAAGAGTTCTACAAATCACCTGAGTTAAAACATCTAGCGGAAGTTTTCCGTAGTGATAAAGGGTGGGGATACCCTGGACCAGGTAAGACTCTAAGACTGAACAACAGTTACATCGATTTTGATGCAATACGCAGAGACAACGTTGATACCGATAGTGTCTACAAGAGTGCCGACACTTATGGGGTAGAGTTTGTTTTTACCAAAGAAAACATTGAGAAATATATTAAGCCCGAATACCAAGCTCTTGATGGTGGAGTAAATCCCGCTCCTGAAGATGTAAGGGTCACTCACCTTATGTTTTTAAAGTATGAAGGTGTCGATGTAAAAGATCAGAGCTATCAAGATGGTGAAAAGGTTAAAAAACTATCTAACTTTTCCAGTTCGGTCAGTGACAAATCCAAACTACTCAACGACGAAGTTCAAATCAAAACGACAGAGCTAAATGATACAAGCTCCCAATACAACTCGACCGTTGAAGCAATGAACAAGTTTGTTCAGAAGTACCACAGTATTTTACAAGAAATCCTACGAGCCATTTAAGGATAACCAACCATGACTAAAACAAACGCGACCGATCCATCCCAAATGCAAGCAGAAGAGCAGCTGTCTTTTCTGGAAGAGGGAGGCACGCTAAAAATGTTGCACGATGTGTCTCAGGACACCATCGAACATATTTATGCCGTAGGTTACAACTTTTTCCAATCGGGAAAGATTGAGCAAGCAGCGAAAGTATTTCAATTACTCAGCATGCTTGATCATTATCAGGCGCGATTTTTCATTGGCCTTGGCGCGGCTCGTCAGGAGTTGGGTGAGTATCTGCAGGCAATAGACGCCTACAGCTACGCAGCGCTAGTGGACGTAAATGATCCACGTCCACCTTTTCACTCTGCTGAATGTCACCTGAAACTGGAACAACTGACAGAAGCAGAGAGTGGGTTTTACAGCGCGAAGGAGATGTCTGCCGGAAAATCACAATATGCAGATTTGCATGAGCGTGCAGGCATCATGTTAGAAGCGGTGAGAAATAAAAAGGAGTAATTAGACTATGAGTTCTATTGCACTTGACCGCATCCAGACACAGGTTTATAGCCCTGAATCTGGCCAAGCCACGTTAGATAACTTGCAGAAAACGGCGTCTACAGCGACGCCTTCTGTGACGGTAGAAAACGTGAAGAGTAAAGATGCAGATGTACTGAACACCGGAAAAGTAAAAGTTCAGTTAGATGCACCTAACGCAGCTGTTAGCGACAAAGTGAATGATTTGACGCTAAAAGCCATGGCACAGCTGCAAAAGATCGTCGATACCATTGCAAAATCTCTCCATGCAGTTGCAGATCAAACAGGTTCGATTGCAGTCAAAATCATCGCAGGTTCTGCTGATGATTTTGAAGTAGAGCTTGCTGCTATCACGGATAAACTGAAAAGTGCTCAAAACGAGCTGAAAATTCAGGAAGTGAAGGTCGCAAAAGCTAAGCACGAAAAAGAGATGGTGGAAAACCAAGACAAAATCAAAGAATCGGAAGCCGCTGCAAAAGAAGCCCAAAAATCAGGCTTAGCAGCGAAGATCTTTGGTTGGATCAGTGCGGTGGTTTCTATTGTTGTTGGTGCCGTAATGGTGGCAACGGGTGTTGGTGCAGCAGCTGGTGCTCTTATGATCGCTGGTGGCGTCATGGGAGCAGTGAGCATGGCGCTGCAAGAGCCAGCCGTTCAAGATGCGCTAAAAGAAGCGGGCGTAAATGTCGATGTGCTAAACAAAGTCGTAATGGCATTAGAAATCGCAGTCGCGGTTATCGGAGCTGTTGTGACGTTTGGTGGTGCAGCAGCTGGCGGTATAGCGAAACTTGCAGCAAAAGGTGCTGGCAAGATAGCTCAAAAGGTCACAGAAATCGCTACGAAAACAGCTGCAAATATGGCGAAAGTGGCGGACATGGGCTCAAAAGCCGCGACAACGACCGCAAAAGCGATTCGTTACGGAGCAGAAACTGTCGATATTGCCGTCAACGTAGGTAAAGGCGCTACGGACAGTGTTCATGCCGCTAACAATGCTCACGTAACTGAGATTCAGGCAGATATCACGGACCTTCGCGCCAAAATGACCTTAAGCCAGGCCGTCATCGACAAGCTTAAAGAAGAAATTGGCAAGTTGATGGAAGATTTCCAAGAGCTGATGAGCGTCATCATGCAAATGATCCAAGCGAAAAGTGAAACCATGCAAACGGTGTTAAGCCGTCCTGCAACGGTATAAGGAGTTTATTATGCTAGATAAAGTAGGCGGAACGGGACGCGGCGAACTGTATGGTTTAGGCGATACCATTAAAACCAACAAAGCAGAAAAAGCGCCGGAAACAAAGCTTGAAGCAGGCGCCGTTAAAAGCCAAAGTGAGTCAGGTGTTTATGGTGCAGCACGCTACCAGTTAGAGACGCCTAAAGCTCCTACAGTGAGTAACCAAGCTCAAGTTGTTGCAAACCTAATGAGCGCTCTTGCACCGACGGTGAGCTCATTAATGAGCACAACGATGAAAGCGCTTAACGGTGAGGAGGTGATCAAGTCACCATCAGATGCGGTATCACAATCGTTGACGCTATTAACATTGTTGTATCAAGTATCAAAGCTGAGCCGTGAGCAGCAAGTGCTACAACGTGAAATTGCTGTTGAAGCAAACGTCGCGAGTTTAGAAAGCCAAGCGGCAGAACTAAACAACTCGGCAAGTGCGATGATCGCGATGGCAGTCGTTTCGGGTGTATTAGCGGGTGCTACCGCAATTATTGGTGCCCTTGGTTCTTTCAAAGCAGGGAAAGAAATCAAGAATGAAATGGCGAGCAATAATGTACTGAAAACGCAAAAAGCTGGCTTCGATCAAGCAGAAGAGTTATTGAATAACAATAGCTTGTCTAAAACTCAGCAAGATCAGGTTAAGCGTGCGCACTCACTAGCGAAAGACAATATCGCAGACACGACAGCGCAGCTGACAAGTGGTGGCCGTAAGTTCGATAAGTTGATGAGCTCAAACCAAGCGAAGAACGCTATTCTTCAAGCTTTGGGCCAGATGGCAAACTCAGCATCGAATGTAGAGCAAACCAAAGCGCAAGCGCGCAGCAAAGATGATGAAGTACAAGCGACTCGCGCACAAGCAGCCAAACAGAAAGCCGATGAAAACATTGGTTTCCAAGAAGGTTTATTGAAAGAGCTACGTGACTTGTTCCGTTCTATCTCAGATAGTCAGAACCAAGCGTGGCGAGCGTCAGTCCCAACGGTGTAACCGTCCATCTCATTAACTACAAAGCGTTGTTTATACAACGCTTTTTTTGTTTCAGTTATCTAAGCTAACAACTAGATATTGATACTTACTGAGGAATTGGTTTGTAACACAATATAACGTAGTTAAACATTTACTCTATCCCGCTTCCTTAGTAATCATCAATAATCTGATCATCATGCTAAAAGAGATTTATCTTGCATAGAAGTTGTTGTTTTTGTTGAACTCAGCTCAAAGTTATCACTCCATAGTGGCTTTGTTGCATAAAATTGAGTTAGAGTGTCATTATTACTCACAAAAAGTGTTTTTTGTAGTGGGAGTACTTAAAAGGAAAATATGGCGGTTCGACTGGTGAGTATTTGGGAACAGAATTATATAAAACTCAACTTAATAAGTAGTCGAAGATGGAAGATATCAGTTTAGCATCAGATTTAGTTATTTATCTGACTACGGTTGGAATTTTAGGTATATTCACTTGGGTTTTGTTTGTTATTTATTTGAAATCCAACTGGTTGAAGTATCTTGAAGATACTCTTGATAATGGAGTCCGATACTACACTCTGAATATATTCTTATCAGGTCAAGGTGTCCTACAATATGGCACTGTCTTTCTGAGCAAATTTCATGCGAAACGGTATAAAATGCTAGAGAAGAGAGATAAAGTTCCAAAGCATATTAAACGATTATTTGTTCTCTCTTTCGTCTTGTTTATTTCAAGTGCCTCATGTCTTTTGTCTGGAGTTATAATTCATCATATTTATATAGAGTAAAGGTTGTTTAACAAGATTATTGTAATTGACCTGATTGTTTCTATTTAATAGATAATTTCGAATAGATATGTCTGTCTAAACATTTCATAAATGAAAAATTTTAAAAAGATTTAATTTTCTATGCGATACGGGTTGCGCTTACATCTTATATAGAGCCTTGTATGATGGCAGAATATGCTGATAAAAATGGTGATTGCTAAGCCAATCTGCAAGGATGAGAACTCAAACGTTATCAAATTGTTAACGGTTGCTATACTTAAACGGTCATCAACACAGGTAAAAAGGATGTTCAATGTTTAAGTTTAAGCAAATCGCACTTGCTGCTTCTTTAGCGGCACTCACAACTGGCTTTTCTGCGTCTGCGGAAGAAACGTTTGTCACGATTGGTACTGGTGGCGTAACAGGGGTTTATTATCCGACTGGTGGAGCAATTTGTCGCTTGGTTAACAAATCGCGAGAAGATCACGGTATCCGTTGTTCGGTAGAAAGTACTGGGGGATCGATTTATAACATCAACACTATTCGTGCTGGTGAATTGGATCTCGGTATCGCTCAATCAGACTGGCAGTATCATGCTTACAAAGGAACCAGTAAGTTTAAGGAAAGCGGGCCTTTTAAAGAACTACGCGCCGTATTCTCCGTTCATCCAGAACCGTTCACTGTCGTTGCACGTAAAGACGCGAACATCAAAACTTTTGATGATTTGAAAGGTAAGCGCGTCAACATTGGTAACCCTGGCTCAGGTCAACGAGGCACCATGGAAGTGTTAATGAGCCAGTATGGCTGGAGTAACGATGACTTTAAGCTTGTGTCTGAGTTAAAAGCAGCAGAGCAATCAAAAGCACTTTGTGATAACAAAATTGATGCGATGATTTATACCGTTGGTCACCCAAGTGGAGCGATTAAAGAAGCCACTACGTCGTGTGATAGTAATATCGTAACGGTAGCTGGACCTAATGTAGAAAAATTGGTTGCAGACAATAGCTTCTACCGTGTCGCAAATGTACCGGGTGGTATGTATCGTGGCACAGATAGTGATGTTCAAACCTTTGGTGTGGGTGCGACGTTTGTTTCCTCTACTGCTGTACCAGAAGATGTGGTTTATAACGTGGTTAAAGCGGTATTTGAAAACTTCGATGATTTCCGCCGTCTCCACCCAGCGTTTGCGAATTTGAAGAAAGAGGAAATGGTAAAAGACGGTTTATCTGCGCCTCTTCACCCGGGTGCGCTCAAATACTACAAAGAAGTAGGGCTGATTAAGTAACCGTTACTTTCTCTTCTTATTGATGTAAAACGCCATCTTTCTCGATTAATGCCACTCGTTTAACAGCGAGTGGCATATTTCTATCTCTCGTCATCCTGTACAGCGACGGAGGAGCGTGATACAGGATCTTCTATCCGAGCCCTTTATGGTCAAAATTGTTTCATTAGCCGCTCAGCGTACTGCTATTAGATCCCTAGTCACGCCAAGGCTCGCTGTAATGACACAAAAACCTCGTTAAGCGATCAGCATTAATCTCTCGCGATGGCGTTTTTTGTAGGGGTGTTATCTACTTGTGCAAGCTTTATTAAGCATAAACATCAATGAAAAAGTAGATAGTGATGAGAACAGAAGAAAGAGCAACAAACCCTTTAACATGATTGGGATTAAGTTGACGAGATACACGAGCTGCAAGATAACCACCCACCAACGTACCGACCAAAACAACGCTACCTGTGCGCCAGTCAATGGAACCATTCGCAACAAATATCACGATAGCAATGAGTGAAACACACGTAGATACCAGCAATTTCAAACCGTTCATTAAATTAATGTCTTGGTGACCCGCTACTACCAGATAACTCAGAACAATAACCCCTAAACCTGCGTTGAAAAAACCACCGTAAGCAGAGACACCAACAAGTAATAGACCCAAAGCGATTGCTCCGAGTATTCCTGCGTGTTTGTGCTCTTTCGCGACAGTTTTGATAAGCATTGTTAAACGAGAACCAGTCAGGAAAAGCACGGTGGCAAACAAGAGCAGCCAAGGAATGGCTTCCAAAAATAGCGATTCTGGTGTGTTGAGCAGCAGATATGCTCCGACAGCGCCACCTACTAAACTGAATGAGACTGTGAACAACAGTTCTTGTTTGTTCTTCATGATCTCTTCTCTGAAGCCAACGGCTCCGCTAATGTACCCCGCACATGAAGCATAAGTATTTGTTGCATTGGCCATAATTGGAGGTACACCAACCGCCAATAGGGCCGGAAAAGTAATAAAGCTTCCGCCTCCCGCAATGGAGTTAATGATCCCACCAACTACGCCGGCAACGAATAAAAGCGCTAGTTCTAAAAGCATAAACAATCCTTGTTATGTTCTTTTTCATTGTTAGAGCTTTAGATGGCCCATCCCATATGCTCTAGTGTCCTGATATGAAGTTTACTTTACCCGCTCTAAAACAAAATTGTTCAGTTCTGTAACGTTTTTGATGACATGAACGGTTTTACTTTGAGAGTACCCTTCGAGACGAGACATGAAGTCATCATTCCAGAATGCAGGGCATTGCTGAAGAACTTTGTAGCTTTGTAACGTTCCTTTCAATACCGAACTGCCATCAGGCCAACCTTCGGGTTTAATGAATAGTCCTTTAAGGAGACGTTTCGTCACAAACCAATAGCTTACGGAGTATGGTAGATCAATATAAACGAGAGTATCGGCTGCATCTAAACGAGCATTAAAGGAGCTGATAGGCCCCAGACCATCTATGATCCAACGATCTGAGTGAAGTATATTGCTATGTGCTTCATCAAAAACGTTACGCTCAACGGGCTCACCGTTTGGTTTATAGACTATGGAATCTAATTGATGAAGAGGGAGATCGGTAGCAGACGCGATTGCTTTACTTATCGTCGATTTTCCGCTGCCGGGCTTACCAAAAACCGCTACTTTTTGCATGTGACCACCTCCAAGAGAGTATTTCCCATACGGTAGAGACAGAAAACCCACCGCTATGGGTGGGTTCGATAAATATTGAGCGCATCAAATATCCCACCATTCCTATGGAATGATGATAATTCGTTGGTTAAGTTGCGCTAAGTGTGTATTCATGCAACTACTCTTATATATAGGCGATGACTTGTCAATATTATTTTGCTTAATAAGTGAACGATTTGATAGGAGAAAGAACAGCCATCACGATGGATGGCTTTATCTAGGTTGAAAGAGACAGCTATTACTGCTCAACGCTCACTGGTTGTGCTTTAAACTTTTGAATCAGCTTTACGATTAGTGGACTTGCCAGTACCAATACGGCCAAAACAGTAAAGGTAAGGGTAATAGGGCGCTCCCATAGGAAACTCAATTCGCCGTCTGAAATCATTAATGCGCGGCGTAAGTTCTCTTCCATTAATCCCCCAAGGATGAAACCCAGCAATAAAGGCGCAAGTGGGAAGTTAGCGAGTCGAAGTGCAATGGCAGCCATAGCGACAATCAGCATCACGAACACATCCATGGTATTGAATGAGACCAAATAAACTCCGGTGATTGAGAAGAATAAAATCATCGGCAGAAGTACCGTTCTAGGCACCGCCAAAAGCTTTGAGATGTACGGAATCAACGGTAAGTTCAGGATCACGAGTACGATGTTGCCGAAGTACATAGAAATGATCACCGACCAGAACACATCTGGGTGCTCAACAAACAGGCGAGGACCAGGTTGAATACCATAAGCGATCAGCGCACCGAGCATTATTGCTGTTGTACCAGAACCCGGAATACCAAGCGTTAGCAGTGGAACAAATGAACCACTAGACGCTGCATTGTTCGCAGACTCTGGCGCGACCAAACCACGGATACTGCCTTTACCGAACTCTTCCTTTTTCTCTTTAGGTGCGAGGTTGCGCTCCATACCATAGCTTAAAAAAGCCGCAATGGTTGCTCCTGCGCCAGGAAGAACGCCAGTGAAGAAACCTAATATTGAAGAGCGAATTGAAACGGGCGCGACGTCTTTGATTTCTTCCTTTGTCACTTTCATTGAGCCAATGTTACTCAGCTTTTCCTGTTCTTCATCGCTGGTGTCTTTTGATGGTTTAAGAATGCCCATCAATGTTTCACCCAGTGCGAATGTCGCCATTGCTAGCAACAAGAAGCTAAAGCCATCCATTAAATCCGTTAAACCGAAGGTAAAGCGTTCAACGCCTACGCCTTTATCGATACCAACTGTAGATAGCATCAAACCAAGAATGGTCATCATCCATGCTTTGATGACCTGACCTTTCCCCGCAAAAGCCGCGACTGCTGATAACCCAAGTAGCATCAACGCAAAATAGTCTGACGATTGGAAGCTAAGTGAAACGCTAGCCAATGCTGGTGCGGCAACAAGCAACATAATGGCAGATAGTGTACCGCCAGTGAAAGAAGAATAAGCTGCCAAAGCTAATGCTTTACCTGCTTGGCCTTTTTGAGCCATTGGGTATCCGTCGAATGCTGTCACTACGGTTGAAGAACAACCCGGCGCGTTAATTAAAATCGACGACGTAGAACCACCAAATACCGCACCGTAATAAACACCCGCCATCAAAATAAGGCCAGAAGAGGGCTCTAGGCCATAAGTAATTGGGATCATCAAAGCAATGGCTGAGATCGGCCCAAGCCCAGGTAACATGCCGATAAATGTACCGACGAAACAACCAACGATCACCATCATGATGTTCATTGGCATTACTGCAGTGGATAAACCTTGTAGAATTCCATCTAACATAATTCAGTCCTTTCTTTGACTACCAGATGGTGAAAATCAAACCCGGTTCGAGGTAGATGTCCAAACCTTGAGTGAGTAATAAATAGAACGCGATCACGAATGGAAACGACGCGCCGAACAGAACGGGTTTACGTCTTTCCCCCAGCAGATAAAAGCCAGCCAATAAAAAGAAGCCAGTAGCTATAACAAAACCTAGGTAAGTCAGGCCCACGCCGTAAAGCGCCATCAAAACCAAGAAAGCGATCAGTAACTTCCAATTAAAGGTCAGCACCGCGCCACTTTGTTTATCTGGTTGTCCTGTTACCAGTAATAACAAAGAAAGGCCTGCACCAACGTAAGTCAGGATGGTTGGCAAAGTACGTGCGGTGAACGGTTCGTATTCATCACCAGGGAACAATGGAATTTGTGAGGTTTGATAACCGTAGCAAAGACAGAAGAGTAGAAAGATCATTGCGCCGACACGGTCACGACAGAGCAAATATTCTTTGGTGAAAAAGTTGGTTGAACGAGACATATTCAACTCCTAACAAAAATAAAAAAGACCGCATATGGACGTTAATGAATAAACTAAACCATTAACAATTAAGCATTTCGCTGCTAGTCGAGCTGCTTTGGGTATATAAACAAAGGAGTGTGCATGCCGATTGTTGACAATATCCATATACGGTGAAACTTAGAGTGCAAATACAGTTGGGGAAATACCAACCTCACGTTATTGGGTGAGGTTGGTATCTGAGGGACCCAGTTCGACTGTTACTTTAGGAAGCCTAACTCGCGCATTAAGTCACCCATTTGTTGCTCTTGCTCTTCAAGGAACGCGAAGAACGCTTTGTCCGCTTTGTAGTTGTCTATCCAACCATTGCGGTCACGGACGATTTGCCATTCGTCAGTGTTGTACATTTTGGTAAATGCTGCATTCCATTCATCCAGCTTTTCTTGGCTAGTACCTGGTGCAGCAAAGAATCCACGCCAGTTAGCGAAGACAGTTTCGTTACCATATTCTGTTAGCGTAGGGATGTTTGGTGCGGCTTCTAGGCGTTTTGGTGCAGTTACCGCTAGCACTTTGACTTGACCAGATTTTGACATCTCCAGTACTTCACCTAGGCCCGTAGAGAGCAGTTGAGTTTCGCCTGAAAGAAGGGCTGCCATGGCTTTACCGCCCGCATCGTAAGCGATGTAACGAACTTTACGCGCATCAAATCCTTCGCCTTTAAATGCGGCGGCAACGACGAGGTGGTCCATCGAGCCACGAGCAGAGCCACCCGCAATTTTCACTTTGCGAGGGTTAGATTCAAATGCTTTTACTACGTCTTCCCAAGAATTGTATGGCGAATCAACAGAGGCTACGATGGCACCGTAATCCGCAATGGTGGCTGCAACGGGAGTGAGATCTCTAAAGGATTGAGGGAAAATACCTGTTAGAGAGCGAACGACGATCGGTGTTGAATTCACCATCAGCGTATCTTCTTGGCGATCTGCCGTTTCAATCAAGTGCGCAATGGCTTTACCGCCGCCGCCACCAGAAAGGTTTTGGAAAGATACCGTCTCAACGATGTCTGATTTGAGTAGCACATCACCTGTACCTCGTGCGGTCATGTCCCAGCCGCCACCGGCACCTCCAGGGATCAAGAAATGCATTTTTTCTACATCAGCAGCAAAAGCGTTAAATGAAAATGAAGCTGCGATGATCGATGCGGCGAGCGTTGGTTTGATTACCTTTAACATGTTCACGTTCCTTATGTTGGTGACTCTATTTTTAGATGAGTCTTATTTTTGTTTCAGCTTTTAACTCGAACTGGATGCTGATGTGTCAAAGGTTAATCAAGTGTTAAATTGATGTCTTTAAAACGTCGATAAAGAGAATATTGAGCATAACGGATATTTTGTTCATAAAGTTCACGCTGAAAAATTGGTTGCACATCACGCGTGCGTGCTAACAATTGCGTCATAATGGAATGACATCAAACGAATAAGGAAACAGAGAATGAAAGGGACATGTTTGTGCGGCGCTATTGAAGTGATCGCAGATGCTAAGAATGAAGTGAGTCTATGCCACTGCTCGATGTGTCGAAAATGGTCGAGTGGAGCACTCCATGCTGTGCATTGTGGTCCTAACGTAACGTTTAAGGGGGCCGAGCCAAAGCGTTATCAATCGTCTGACTGGGCGGTGAGAGGTTTTTGTGGCGAATGCGGCACAAACCTTTTCTATCATTTGTTACCGACAGGCGAGTACATTCTCTCCGCTGGTTTGTTCGACAATCCAGATTTCAAACTCTCATTAGAGATCTTTACCGATGAAAAGCCCGCGTATTATGACCTCAATCCCACCTCACAAAAGATGACATCGCAGCAAGTTTTTGAGCAATTTTCATCTAAAGAATAGCCTTTTGTATCCTTAATTGTTCGACAGCTTAATTGTTTTTCTTTTATATCATAATGTTAAGAGGTGTTTAGTTGTCGACAATTTGCTTTTTCCTTCGCAATTACCCCTCAATTTAGCTCGTAATAGATGATTTTCATCGATTTAAATTACGACCTTAGTCTAAATTGTCGACAATTCACTTGATTGTCGACACTTTGATCGACTACTTTATATTCAGGTTAAGAAATTGTAGACATTTTGATGTCGGTAACGTGAGTATCTGAGTATGAACTCTGAGTTGAAAACTCGTTATAAAGTACTGGGTTCTGAGAAAGAACACACCAAGTCAGAAACACTGACAGAAACACTGATTGAAGTCATTGTGAATGGCGATGTTAAGCCTGGTCATAAAATCTCGGAGCCTGAACTGGCGAAGAAATATCAAGTCAGCCGTGGCCCTTTGCGTGAAGCATTAATGCGTTTAGAGGGGCTAGGGCTCATTGAACGTATTCCTCATGTCGGGGCTAGAGTGACCACTTTTTCTCCAGAAAAGCTGATAGAACTCTATGCAGTTCGTGAAGCGCTAGAAGGTATGGCGGCAAGGTTAGCAGCGCGACATATTACGCAAGAAGAGCTCTTGAGCTTGGAAATGCTATTGTCGACACATTCTAAGCACATCGATCAAGTGGAGGGAGCCTCTTACTTCCATCAGCATGGAGATTTTGATTTTCACTATCGCATCATCCAAGCAAGCCGAAACAGCAAGCTGATTTCTCTGCTGTGCGACGAGCTTTACCACTTGTTACGCATGTATCGCTATCAGTCACCGCGCGCGCAATCTCGTCCAAATGAAGCGCTGACTGAACACAAATTCATTCTGGAAGCCATTCGCAATCGCGATGAAGAGCTTGCAGAAATGCTGATGAGAAGACACATCTCAGGAAGTCGAAAGCTCATCCAATCGCAAATTATACATACAGAAAGTTTAGACAAAGACTAGAAGGAATTCGTCATGAGCTTAACACCGGGAGCGAAGTTCAGACTCGCCATTGAACAAAACAATCCGCTGCAAATTGTTGGCACCATTAACCCTTACTGCGCCATGATGGCGAAAAATTTGGGGCATCAAGCGATTTATTTGTCTGGCGGCGGTATTGCAAACGCGTCATACGGATTGCCGGATCTCGGTATTACAACATTGAACGACGTACTGGTCGATGTTGACCGCATCACTAACGCGTGTGATTTACCGCTATTGGTTGATATCGACACTGGTTTTGGAGGCGCATTTAATATTGCTCGCACGATCAAAGCAATGGAAAAGGCGGGGGCTGCTGCGGTTCATATGGAAGACCAAGTCGCACAGAAACGTTGTGGCCATCGTCCGAACAAAGCAATAGTCAGCCAGCAAGAGATGGTTGATCGCGTAAAAGCCGCGGTTGACGCACGCAATGATGAAAGCTTCGTGATTATGGCTCGTACTGACGCGCTAGCTGTTGAAGGTATGGACAGTGCAATTGAGCGTGCGATTGCCTGTGTGGAAGCTGGCGCGGATATGATTTTCCCAGAAGCAATGACCAAGCTGGATCAGTACCTTCAGTTCTCAAACGCACTTGAGCAAGCAACTGGAAAGCACGTTCCTATTCTGGCGAACATTACCGAGTTCGGCGCAACGCCACTGTATGGCTGCGACGAGCTTGCAAAAGCGAAAGTCGATATGGTGCTTTACCCGTTAAGTGCGTTCCGAGCCATGAACAAAGCCGCTGAAACGGTTTATAAGCATTTGCTAGAAGTGGGCAATCAGGAAGCTTTGGTTGATTCAATGCAAACACGCAAAGAGTTGTATCAGCACCTGAACTACCACGATTACGAAGACAAACTTGACCAGCTATTCTCTGAAGGGAAATAGCGGGGAAAAGAAAAGATAGACGGAAGCCCAAGAAAAGATAATCGGAATTTATCTAATTCAATAACGTGAAATTCGTCTGGCTAAAAAACGCTCCAAAGAGGGCAAAGCCAGACAGAAAAGGAGTTCAAACAATGTCTCAAACTGCAGAAAAGAAAGCAGAGTTAGGTGGTGCAGGCCTACGCGGTCAAAGCGCCGGAAGCACAGCTTTATGTACTGTCGGAAAAACGGGGACCGGTCTGACTTATCGCGGTTACGATATTACTGACCTTGCCAATAATGCTCAATTTGAAGAAGTTGCACATCTTCTGTTACGCGGTCACTTACCAACTCAGAAAGAACTGGATGCGTACAAGACACATCTCTTAAACCTTCGCGGCTTACCAGCTGAGCTTAAGCAAGCGTTAGAGCTTATTCCTGCTACTGCTCATCCAATGGATGTGATGCGTACTGGTTGTTCTGTGTTAGGAAACCTAGAGCAGGAAATGAGCTTCGATGAGCAATTGCATTCGACGGAACGTATGCTGGCGCTTTTCCCAGCTATCATCTGTTACTGGTATCGTTTTAGTCACGATGGCGTTCGTATCGATACAGAAGATCAAACCGAAGACTGCATCGGCGGTTACTTCTTGCGATTGCTTACAGATAAAAAGCCATCAGCGCTGCACAAGCAAGTGATGCACTGTTCCTTAATCCTTTACGCTGAGCATGAATTCAACGCATCAACTTTTGCAGCGCGTGTTTGTGCATCAACGTTATCAGACATTCATTCTTGTATCACGGCAGCAATCGGTACGCTTCGCGGCCCACTTCACGGCGGCGCAAACGAAGCAGCGATGGAAATGATTGAAGATTGGCAAACGCCAGACGAGGCGGAAGCGAACATCATGAAAATGCTGGCCAACAAAGACAAGATCATGGGCTTTGGCCATGCCATCTATCGCGAAAGTGATCCTCGCAACGCGTTGATTAAGCGCTGGTCGAAAGAGCTGTCACAGCAAGTCGGTGATACGCATCTATATGCTGTTTCTGAGCGTGTGGAATCAGTGATGAAGCGAGAGAAAGGTCTGTTCTGTAATGCGGACTTCTTCCATGCATCGGCTTACCACTTCATGGACATTCCAACCAAGCTGTTCACACCAATTTTTGTGATGAGTCGTTTAACGGGCTGGGCGGCACACGTTTATGAGCAACGTGCCAATAACCGCATCATTCGCCCAAGTGCTGATTACACGGGCCCAGACCATCAAGAATGGGTACCTATCGAGAATCGCTAGCGCGAAGGTCAATTAGGGCACATACGCTTTGATTGACCACCTCCTTCCTTTGTACCTCTCTCTGACAGAGGAAGGAGCCCCTCTCATCACGATGTTTCTGGAGCAATGGAAAACGTTGATGAAGGCAAGATGTACAGACTGAATGGAAGCAAACCATGAACACAAATATTAATACCCAATATCGTAAGCCGCTTCCGGGAACTCAACTGGATTACTTTGATGCACGCGAAGCCGTCAATGCCATTTCTCCTGGAGCCTATGAAAAACTCCCTTACACCTCCCGCGTGCTAGCTGAGCAACTGGTCCGTCGCTGTGATCCGAACACATTGACGGATAGCCTGAAACAGTTAATTGAACGTAAACGTGATCTTGATTTTCCTTGGTATCCAGCACGCGTTGTTTGTCATGACATTCTTGGTCAGACTGCTCTAGTCGATTTAGCGGGTCTGCGCGATGCTATTTCGGATCAGGGTGGCGATCCTGCAAAAGTGAACCCTGTGGTTGAGACTCAGCTGATCGTCGACCACTCTTTAGCGGTTGAGCATGCGGGCTTTGAACCTGATGCCTTCGACAAAAACCGCGCGATTGAAGAGCGCCGTAATGAAGACCGATTCCACTTTATCGAGTGGTGCAAAACAGCGTTTGAGAACGTAAGCGTGATTCCTGCGGGTAACGGCATTATGCACCAAATCAACTTGGAGAAAATGTCTCCTGTGGTGCAAGCGAAACAGGGTATTGCCTACCCAGATACCTGTGTGGGTACGGACAGTCACACGCCTCATGTTGATGCATTGGGCGTTATCGCGATCGGTGTTGGTGGTCTGGAAGCTGAAACCGTAATGCTAGGCCGACCATCAATGATGCGTCTACCTGATATTGTCGGTGTAAAACTAACGGGTAAACGTCAACCAGGCATTACCGCAACGGATATTGTCCTCGCGATTACTGAGTTCCTACGTAACGAGCGCGTGGTCTCTTCATATCTTGAATTCTTTGGTGAAGGTGCTCGCGACCTAACAATTGGTGACCGTGCAACCATCTCCAATATGACACCAGAATACGGCGCGACAGCTGGCATGTTTTATATTGATGAGCAGACCATCAACTACTTAAAACTGACTGGTCGTGATGAACAGCAAGTTAACTTAGTTGAGAAATACGCAAAGCAAACCGGACTTTGGGCTGACGATCTAGATACTGCCGTTTATGAGCGTGTACTGGAATTCGATTTATCATCAGTAAGTCGTAACATGGCCGGCCCGTCAAACCCTCACCGCCGTTTACCAACATCTGAGTTGGCGCAGCGTGGCATTTCTGGTGCGTGGGAAGAGAAAGAAGGCGAGTTACCAGATGGTGCAGTTATCATCGCTGCGATAACATCTTGTACTAACACCAGTAACCCTAGAAACGTGGTTGCCGCAGGCCTTGTCGCGAAGAAAGCCAACGAGCTCGGCCTTGTACGTAAACCTTGGGTGAAGTCGTCTTTTGCTCCGGGTTCTAAGGTAGCGCGTCTTTACCTGGAAGAAGCGGGCTTATTACCAGAGTTAGAAAAGCTTGGCTTTGGTATCGTCGGTTACGCATGTACCACTTGTAACGGCATGAGTGGCGCGTTGGATCCAAAAATCCAGCAAGAGATCATTGATCGCGATTTATATGCGACAGCCGTTCTGTCTGGTAACCGCAACTTCGATGGCCGAATCCATCCTTACGCAAAACAAGCTTTCCTTGCATCACCACCATTGGTTGTCGCTTATGCGCTAGCGGGTACGATTCGTTTCGATATCGAACGCGATGCATTGGGCACGGACCAAAACGGCAAACCAATTTATCTCAATGATTTGTGGCCAAGCGATGAAGAGATCGATGCAGTTGTCGGTACTCATGTTAAACCTGAGCAGTTTAAGCAAGTTTACATTCAGATGTTTAAGCTGGATGACGCAGAGAAAAGCTCTAGTCCGCTTTACGACTGGCGTCCGATGAGTACCTACATTCGCCGTCCACCTTACTGGGAAGGTGCGCTGGCGGGTGAAAGAACACTGTCTGGCATGCGTCCATTAGCGATTCTGGGCGACAACATCACGACTGACCACCTGTCACCATCCAACGCTATCATGGCGAGCAGCGCGGCAGGTGAATACTTAGCGAAAATGGGCGTTCCGGAAGAGGACTTCAACTCTTATGCGACTCACCGTGGCGATCACTTAACGGCGCAACGTGCGACCTTTGCTAACCCGAAACTGTTTAACGAAATGGTGAAAGAGAACGGTGAAGTGGTTCAGGGTTCTCTAGCGCGAATCGAACCAGAAGGCCAGGTTGTACGCATGTGGGAAGCGATTGAAACCTACATGAATCGTAAACAACCATTGATTGTTGTCGCCGGCGCGGATTACGGTCAGGGTTCATCTCGTGACTGGGCAGCAAAAGGTGTTCGTTTGGCAGGCGTAGAAGCCATTGTTGCTGAAGGCTTTGAGCGTATTCACCGTACTAACTTGGTTGGCATGGGCGTACTGCCGTTGCAATTCAAACCAGGTGTAAACCGTAATACGTTAGAACTGGATGGTACTGAACTGTATGACGTGGTTGGTGAAATCAAGCCGGGGGCAGATTTAGCCTTGGTTATTACACGTAGCAACGGTGAGAAAGTCGACGTTCCTGTTACGTGTCGCCTAGATACCGCTGACGAAGTTCATGTGTACAACGCGGGCGGTGTTCTGCAGCGTTTTGCGCAAGATTTCTTGGCGCAATAAGGAGTGCGTATGTCAAATAATACTCCGAATCAAATGAGCCAAATCAAAGTGCCGGCGACGTACATGCGTGGCGGTACAAGTAAAGGGGTCTTTTTTAACCTCGACGATTTGCCACAAGAAGCACAAGTGGCAGGCGAAGCTCGTGACAAACTCTTGTTGCGTGTTATCGGCAGCCCAGATCCGTACGCAAAGCAAATCGACGGTATGGGTGGTGCAACCTCCAGCACTAGTAAAACAGTGATTGTTTCGCGCAGTAGCCAAGACGGTCATGACGTTGACTATTTGTTTGGACAAGTGTCGATCGACAAACCATTCGTCGATTGGAGTGGTAACTGCGGCAACTTGTCTGCCGCTGTCGGTCCTTTCGCCATTCATGCTGGGCTGATTCCACAAGATCGCATTCCAGAAAATGGCATTGTGACGGTGCGTGTTTGGCAGGTGAACATCAGCAAAACTATCTTGGTTCATGTGCCGATTGTGAACGGATTCGTGCAAGAGACCGGAGAGTTTGAGCTCGATGGCGTGACGTTTCCGGCCGCCGAGATTCAAGTCGATTTCGTTGACCCTTCTGATGGCGAAGGCAGCATGTTCCCAACAGGCAACTTAGTCGATGATTTAGTGGTACCGGACGTAGGTACGTTTAACGCCACATTTATAAATGCGGGCATTCCAACCATTTTTATTGATGCTGAGTCTATTGGCTATCAGGGCACGGAACTGCAAGATGATATCAACAATGATGATGCGGCATTGGCGATGTTCGAATCTATCCGTGCACATGGCGCATTAAAAATGGGTCTGATTTCTGATTTAGAAGAAGCTCAAACACGCCAGCACACACCGAAAATTGCGTTTGTTTCTAAACCGAAAAGTTACCTGTCTTCAAGTGGCAAAGCGGTAAATGATACGGACATAGACGTGTTGGTTCGTGCGTTGTCGATGGGCAAACTTCACCATGCAATGATGGGAACAGCAGCTGTTGCTATCGCTTCAGCGGCGTGTGTACCGGGTACGTTGGTTAACTTGGCTGCTGGTGGCGGTGAAAAAGAGTCAGTGACTTTTGGCCACCCCTCAGGAACGTTAAAAGTTGGAGCACAAGCGAAGCAAACTGAGCAGGGCTGGGTGGTGCAAAAAGCCATCATGAGCCGAAGTGCGAGAATACTAATGGAGGGATTTGTGCGTGTACCCTCTGATGTCTTTGAGTGAAAAGAACGGTCTTTGAGTAGAACGAGAGCAATGTCAGGACATACTGGAGGAAGCAATATGTCTTCATACGAAAAAGAATATTTATGGGCGAAAAACGAACCGGAGAGTTTTTGGCGCGCTCAAGCGGAGAATATCGATTGGTTCGAATCTCCTAAAACTATCTTGAAATCTGATGAAAACGGCATAGAACGTTGGTTTCCAGATGGTGTAATGAATACGTGCTGGTTAGCATTGGATTACCATTGCGAGCAAGGACGCGGTGATAATACGGCACTCATTTATGACTCGCCAGTAACTGGCAATAAAACCACGTATACCTATAGTAACCTGCGTGACCAAGTGGCAAAAATTGCCGGCATGCTGTCTGCCCAAGGCGTTGAAAAAGGCGACCGAGTCGTTATTTACATGCCGATGATTCCAGAAGCCGCAATGGCGATGCTAGCCTGTGCGCGTTTGGGGGCGATTCACTCCGTTGTATTCGGTGGTTTTGCACCTAATGAACTTGCTGTACGAATTGAAGATGCAGAGCCGAAAGTCATCATGACGGCGTCGTGTGGGATTGAGATCAACAAAGTTATTCCATATAAGCCAATGGTAGACAAGGCCATTATGGACAGCCGATGGAAGCCTGAAAAAGTATTTATATTCCAGCGTCCTGAGTGCGAAGCCGATCTAAACCAAGAAAGAGATCTGGATTGGCAGCAAGAGTACAACCAAGCGTTGCCACACGGTTGTGTTCCGGTGTTGGCAACCGATCCACTCTACATTCTTTATACTTCGGGTACGACAGGTAAGCCAAAAGGCGTTGTGCGTGACAACGGTGGCCATGCCGTCGCGATGAAGTACTCTATGAGCGCAATCTACAACATTCCTCAAGATGGCGTATTTTGGGCGGCATCTGATGTTGGCTGGGTAGTAGGGCACTCTTACATTGTTTACGCGCCACTGATTCACGGTTGCACAACAATCCTATTCGAAGGCAAGCCCGTCCGAACACCGGATCCTGGTGCATTTTGGCGAGTGTGTGACGAATACAAAGTAGATGCGTTGTTCTCTGCCCCGACAGCGTTCCGTGCGATCAAGAAAGAAGACCCAGAAGGTGAGTTTTTAAAACAGTATGATCTCTCTAAATTGAAAACCATCTTTATGGCAGGAGAACGCCTTGACCCTCCAACACTGGAATGGGTTCAGAGCAAAGCAGACAAACCCGTTATTGACCACTGGTGGCAAACGGAAACGGGTTGGGCTATCGCGGGCAACCCAACAGGTGTTGAAATGATGCCAGTTAAAGCGGGTTCTTCGACGAAGCCAATTCCGGGTTATCAGGTCGAGATTCTGAATGAACTTGGAGAGTCGGTCGGGCCTAACCAACAAGGCTTTGTCGCATTAAAGCGTCCGCTGCCACCGAGTTGTCTGCCAACGGTTTGGCGTAACCATGACCGTTTTGAAACCGGTTACCTCAGCCAATTCCCTGGCTACTATGTGTCAGGTGATGGTGGCTATTTGGATGAAGACGGTTACCTGTTCATTATGGGACGTATTGATGACGTGATTAATGTCGCGGGGCATCGTTTATCGACAGGCGAAATGGAAGAAATTGTCGGTGGCCACCCAGCGATTGCGGAATGTGCAGTCGTGGGTATCCACGATGAGTTAAAAGGGCAGTTACCACTTGGTTTTGTTGTGCTTAAAGATGGTGTCAAAGTGGACGAGCTTGATCTTGAAGGTGAGCTTGTTGGCAAGGTACGTAGTGAGATCGGTGCGGTTGCCTGCTTTAAGCATGCATTGGTTGTGGATCGCTTACCGAAAACACGCTCGGGTAAAATTCTGCGCCGAACCATACGTCAAATAGCCGATGGTGAAAAATACACCGTTCCGTCAACGATTGATGACCCAAGTAGCTTGAACGAAATTGAACGAGTGTTAAAACGTTAATTAAAACTCAATTCTAACTAACCCCTGATCCTCGAACTCTGTAGGTTGGTTCTGCCTCTGTACGCTTATTAAGTGCAGGGGCTTTTTTGTTTGTAGATAGCGTAAACGTCTCGTGCAGGCAATTTTGTGACTTGCCAATACGGCATTTTCCTCACAAACTACAGCCATTCAATTTTTAGTGACCCTTTGTATGACCACGTTTGTAATTAAATCTGCGTGTTTTAGCGACCTTGAGTCGCTCAACGACCTTATGTTTGAGCTGCATGATGAGCATCATCTTCAATCTCCGGAGCTGTTCAAAACTGCAGAGGAGATAGAGCAAGAAAAAAGTATTGCTCGATACATTGATGATCCTGAATGTCTTGTTTATGTAGCAAAACAAGGAGATGAAATTATTGGCTTTATCTCTGGTCATTTCTGTGAACTTGTTTCTACCGTCAGTCAGCAGGTTATGATGGGAAGTGTGGATGAGCTCTATGTGTTACCTGAGTTTCGGAAACAAGGCACAGCTCAGGCATTGATTAACAAAATTGAGTCAACGTTCTCTGATTACGGTGCAAAACAGATGTTTGTTGAAGTATGGCACTTTAACCAGGGTGCAATCTCTTTGTATGAAAAACAAGGGTTTGCACACCATATTCACTATCTAAGAAAGCCGTTGAGCTAATGGCCATGCTTAACTTTAATATTGTGATACACATTCTAGCGAATTGAAATCATTCAGTTCGTCAATAGACTTTTCTCTATAAGTTGCTCGCAATGTTAGTAAATTAATATGCGCCCACATTGGTATTGGCGTTTTTGTCTGCTTGTTTATTAGTAGCACGAGGATCGTGCTTACAAAAACAAGAGGACAATATTTTGAAACTAACAAAATCGTTACTTGCGTTGGCTGTTTTGCCAATGTTCGCAAGTGCTGATGATTTGTCACAGACACAAAATCACACTATACAACCCCAGATCGTAGGCGGCATCACTGCTGATCCTAGTGAGTGGAGATTCTACACCCAAATTGTTAGCCGTTATGGTAACCGATCATATTGTGGTGCCAGCTATATTGGGAATGGCTATGTCCTGACTGCGGCCCACTGTGTCGAGGGTGATTCACCGAATCAGATTGCGGTTAAAATCGGTGGCGTCGTTTACAATGGCACTGACGGTGTTCGATCTAACGTGAGTGAAATCCACATGCACCCGGCATATCGCCGAGCAACGCTTTCTCATGATCTCGCAGTATTAAAGTTGGACTCTGTACCTCAAGGTGTTGCTGCGGTTGAAATTGCCGATGGCAGTCTAACGCAATACGCCAGCATCGGAGATTGGCTTACAGTCGCAGGTTTAGGGAGAACCTCTGAAGGAGGAAGCTCTCCATCTCGATTGCAAGAGGTTGACGTTCCGCTCGTGTCGGACACGACTTGTCGTCAAGCTGGTGGTAATTACACAACCGTTGGAGAGGTGTCTTTCTGCGCGGGAATTCCTCAAGGTGGGATAGATTCCTGTCAGGGAGATAGCGGTGGCCCAATCGTTATTAATCGTGGTGGCGTAATTACTCAACTTGGTGTGGTCAGTTGGGGGATAGGTTGTGCTCGTCCGGGTATGTATGGTGTTTATAGCGATATCGCCGCCATGCGCAATTTTGTTAATGGTGTCATTGGCACGACTACACCTCCGAAAGAGAATGTTTCTGTTGGGTATACCACCGAACAGACATTGGCATCATTTAATGTTGGCGAGTTGCAGCAACATAGTTTTGTTATCAAAAATTCAGGTAACACGACGTTCACTGTAGAAAACGTTCGCGCGTTTGCTTCTGGCGTTGCTGATGCTGCCGTTATTGCAAATGATCAGTGTTCTCAGGCGACGTTAGCAATGAATGCAAGCTGTCGTGTCGATGTCGAATTTGGAGCAGCTCAGGCGGGAGAAGCAAGAGTTGCTTTGAACTTCAACGTTGATAAGACCAGTACACAATATCAGGCGCTAGTGTCGGCTCAAGCGAAAACAGTGACAACGCCTCCAACAGATAACTGCGCAGCAGAATGGCAAGCGAGTACGGTGTATCTCAAAGGGGATAACGTTACTTGGAATGGCAAAGTGTGGCAGGCGCAGTGGTGGACTCAAGGCGATAACCCAGCAGACTCTGGACCTTGGGGTGTTTGGCAAGAAGTTCGCGACGCACATTGCAAGTCTAACTAACCATCAAGCATTCAAAAGCTGATTCGTTGGTGACTTGAGGTAGAATTCATTCTTGGTTTCAACGAGCAGCGCATAGTTATCATAAGCAGGGTTTATTGTTTTCGAATAATAAGCCCTTTTTTATTGTTCCAACTTTGAGAACCCATAAAATGTGTATGACTTTATCCTGACGCTACCTTCATATAACTGGCAGAATTGCGATCAACATTTCATGTTTTGTCTGATTTTTGTCAGGTTTGCATTAAATTACTCTCCAATGAGCTTCAAGATCATGCTTTATTCGATCAACGTTGTTTGGCATAACTCGTTACTTAATTTTTATCGAAAAAGATAAGATTAACTGCCATTATTCATTGGTTATCATAATGTTTACTTAAGGTCATATTTTGTGTTGAGACAGCTGTTATTACTCATCCTTTGTTTTATTTTGTTACCTGTTTCACCAATCTCTACGGCTAAAGCTGCCGCGAGCGAAGTAAAAGGGGCACTCTGCGTTGTTCGTGCTGACGACAAGTTAGTGCTAGTTCATGAAATATTGACGGATAAGATTTCTCTACCTGGTGGGACAATTATTGATGGAGAATCCCCCAAAGTTGCTGCGCAAAGAGAAACGTGGGAAGAAACGGGTTTAGTGGTCACTGTTGGGGAGGAACTTGGCAGAACTGACACCGCGGTTTATTACGATTGCATATCAGATTCTGAGATTATTGCTTTTTCGATGAACAATTCCTTAGGTGGGAATGAGTTACCTATTTGGTTTGCTCCTCACTACGGAGTAGAAATCGCATCTGCAATGTTACTTGGACCATCCGAGCTGCCATCATTTTTGTACCGCTATCCCGCTCAATGGCCACAAGCCATTCAGTTTTTTGAACAAGCTACTCAGCAGTCCGCATCTTATGTGACTCAGCTGATCGAATCCGCGCCTTCATTTCGTCAGATTGAATTGAGGTGGATGAAAGACTTACAAAGCTGGGTAGGGGCTTTATCAGGAACGAGTTTCGAGGTAGCGAATCAGATCTCAAATCTTGTTATAGAACTGACAGAACCTACGATACTGCTTTTTCTATTTCCGTTAGTAATGATGCGTTTTGGCAGTCGATTTGTATTCCGACTCTTTTTCGCTATTAGCGCGACGTCCCTGATGGTACTTGTAGCTCAACAGGGCTTTGCGCTTCCTCGCCCGCATGTCTATATACCAATGATGGAGTTAACACACAGCTTTGGATTTAGTTTTCCAAGTTTGCCTATTGCCGTTTGGTTTTGTGTTTTAACCTTTTTATTTCAGAGAACGCATTATTTCGGTTTGAATGGTACGACCGCTGTTATGATGCTCATCACGCTTACTATTATGTTATGTAAGTTTTTCCTTGGTAGCGCCTTTTTCTTAGATATGTTGTTTGGTGCGCTGTTAGGAAGCTTGGTGGCCTGGCATGTTCTGCGATTGGAAACAAATCAAGACGTGAATGTTGATCAAGTGCTGAGCTCAAAAGGCGTCTGGTTCATTATGACTGCGGTAACGGCGGTCATCTCTGTTATCTGGCCATTACCTGTGTTTGGCCGCTGGTTGGCTATTTTAATTACGGCATCAGCATTGGTTATGACGTTTAGAGAGTCAAAAGTGCATTTGGATTCTCGTCAGATGATTTTTGTAACACTTGCGTTGGTATTCGTTGAGCAACTTTATTTGTACTCAAGCTCTGTTGTCTCGTTTAGTGGTTTGTGGTCATTGGTATTGTCGACGTTGCATTATCCATTGTTGATGTTGCTGTTTATCTTGCTTGCAAGAAAGCTGATTCATGAAAAACAACAGAGAGAAACAGTGCTAGATTGATGGTTGTATGCTTTCTTTCTCAGGCATACGAGTAAAAAAAGCCTTGCTTTACAGCAAGGCTTTTTTGTACGTTGAGTAGCTCAACAATGTGGCTTTGCGCATATCTGACGCCATGGCTGAGTTAAAGGTAATAACGTTGATGCCATAGCGGCGGAGAGAATTAAGCGTTAAGGACGAATTTTTCAATAGCTTTAGCTACACCGTGTTCATCATTACTTGCCGTAATGTAATCAGCGATTTGTTTGGTCTCTTCCATTGCATTTGCCATCGCGATACCAAGGCCAGCGTACTTCAGCATGTGGTGGTCATTTTCAGCATCACCCATACAGATTACTTCTTCCGGTTGAATACCTAGATACTCAGCAATTGCAGCAACACCAATACCTTTGTTGCTCGCTGGGTTAAGAAATTCCAGGAAGAACGGAGCGCTTTGAACCACCGTAAACTCTTCACGCATTTCAGACGGCAGCGCAGCGATGACCTCAGTTAACTTACTTGGCTCGGCAACCATCATTGCTTTGATGATTGGATGATCATCTTCTAGCGATTCAAAATTAATCTCTGTTACATTTAAGCCATTAATGTTGGCTTCGATGTCAGTGTATGGGTTTTTCTCATTGGTGATCAAGCCATGTACTTGGCTGAATGCGTGCACATAAGCGCCTAATTCTTTCGCTTTACGAGCGACTAATTTTGCTGCCTTACCATCAATGATTTGCTGGTGGATGATTTCATTTGTTCCTACGTTCTTAACCATAGAGCCATTGTAGAAAAGGACAAAATCTTTATCGGAATGGATATTCAGTTCGTCGAGCTTGCCTTGCATTCCTTCTAATGGGCGACCAGAAGCGAGAACGACAGTAACGCCTGCTTCTCGAGCCTTTGCGATCGCTTGTTTGTTTTCTTCAGAGATTGCTTTATCACTATTGAGCAGTGTGCCATCCATATCTAATGCGATCAGTTTATACATCATTTCTTACCTTAAAGTTTTTGGGAACTGTAAGTGAATAAGGTTTGGTATAACGCTAACCAGAAACCTACGCTCACCGCGACTATGAAACTACAAAATGGTCTATTTTAACAATTAATTTTTGGTTTAAATTGACCTAGACACGTGTGTCCATTAATGTCTTCGCCTCGAAGTATTATGAGTTGAGTGAGTTCTACGTTGTATAAGCTAAATGAGATGTTTGAAACCATCCAAGGGGAAGGGGTTTTCACTGGAGTACCTGCTGTTTTTGTTCGCCTTCAAGAGTGTCCGGTTGGTTGCTCATGGTGCGATACCAAACAAACTTGGTATGCAGATGAGAATGACCAACGTCAAATTGGTGATATTTTGGTGAAGGCGGAAGATTCTCCCACATGGTGCGTCGCATCTGCCGAGAACATCGTAGAGCAATATCAACTGCAAGGCTTTAATGCTAAACATATCGTGATTACTGGTGGGGAGCCTTGTATTTATGACCTCCGCCCTTTAACAAAAGCGTTTGAGGATATGGGTTGCCAATGCCAAATTGAAACGAGTGGCACATCAGAAGTCATCACGTCAGAAAATACATGGGTGACCGTGTCACCAAAAGTGGCGATGAAGGGTAAACTTCCAGTTCTCAATAGCGCGTTAGAGCGTGCGAATGAGATTAAGCACCCTGTTGGTACACAAAAAGACATCGACCACCTTGATGAGCTATTGGCAAATGCGAATGTCGCGGTTGAGACTGTCATTGCATTGCAGCCTATTAGCCAAAAGCCTCGTGCAACGCAATTGTGTATTGAAACGTGCATTGCTCGCAATTGGCGCTTGTCTGTTCAAACTCATAAATATCTAAGTATTGCTTAAGAGCGGAGAGAGAAATGAAAAAAGCCGTTGTTGTTTTTAGTGGTGGTCAGGATTCCACGACTTGTCTGGTTCAAGCACTTAAAGAGTTTGATGAAGTTCATGCCATTACTTTTGATTATGGTCAGCGCCACAAGTTAGAGATAGAAGTGGCACAAAAGATCGCAAAGGATCTTGGCGTCAAAGCGCATAAAGTGATGGATGTTGGCCTTTTAAACGAACTTGCGATTAGCTCTCTCACGCGTGATGACATCCCTGTCTCACACGAATTGCAAGAAAACGGCCTACCAAACTCTTTTGTTCCTGGCCGTAACATTCTATTTTTAACGCTCGCAGGAATCTACGCCTACCAAATTGGGGCTGAAACCGTAATTACTGGCGTGTGTGAAACTGACTTTAGCGGTTATCCAGATTGTCGTGACGATTTTGTGAAAGCAATGAACACGGCTTTGGTGCAAGGGATGGACCGTAACCTGACGATCAAAACACCGTTAATGTGGCTAAATAAAGCAGAAACGTGGGCGTTAGCTGATCAATATGACGCGTTGAAACTGGTTCGTGAAAATACGTTGACCTGCTACAACGGGGTCATTGGTGATGGTTGCGGTGAGTGCCCATCGTGCGATTTGCGCAAAGCTGGCTTAGATGATTACCTAAACAATAAAGAGACCGTAATGCAGTCTCTTGTGAACAAGCAGGCTGCTGACGTTTAGTCGTGCCTTGCTTTACTGGCTAACATAGTCAGAACTTAGGCTAATTGGCTCATCGTATGCGTCTATAATGATGTTTTTTCCCTGCTTTTTAGCCTGGTATAAAGCTTGGTCTAGTATCGAATAAAGTTCATCAAAGTTGGTAAGCGGCATTGATGTTGATAGATAGGCCAAGCTAGCAGTTACACTCAAATCACTATTATTTACCGTGCGTACGCACTTCTCTGAAATCGTTTTGTGTAGGCTTTGCACCCGGAAAGGAACGTCAATTTCATCGACGTTTTTCAATAATAAGATAAACTCTTCTCCACCCAAACGGCCGATATACTCTCCCTTATTGAGCTTAGCTTTAAGCACTTGGCAAACTTGCTGTAACACCAAGTCGCCAGTCGGATGACCGTATTGATCATTTATCGTCTTAAAGTCATCAAGGTCGATTAATGCTAAAACATAGCGGAAGTCTTCGTCCGCTTTGGAGGTTTGACCTTTGATGGTCTCTATAATTGCCGCTCTATTCAACGCACATGTTAGACTATCTATTTTGGCTTTTTGTCGTGTTTGTCGCTGAAGTATCAATGCCAGAATGAGCAAGACCAACAAACAGGAAACCACAAAATTATAAGTGCGCTTTTGATCGGTAAGCTTCTTAAATTGATGCTGATTTAAGCTTTTTTCATTATTCAACCGAGCGACTTGAAGATCATATTCGTACTCTTTCTTTGTGAGGTCTAATGCCTCTAATGCTTTAATATTGCTAGCGTCTCGGTTGGCCAATTCAATGGTTGAATAGGCTTCGTGGTGCTCTAATGCCAGTTTATAATCACCTTGGGCTTGGTATGCTTCGGAAAGGAGTAATTGAGCTTGTGCCTGTAATAATGGTCTAGAGTTATTGATCGCTAGTGTTAACGCGACTTTGCCATGTGCAATCGATTTTTCAGTAGCATGGTTTTTCAAATACGCGAACCCAGCAGCTAAATGCCCTTCCGTTTCGAGGTGCGTATTTTCATACGTTTCAGCAATGTCTAAAGCTTTTCTAATGTAATCTACTGCGGTATCCAGTTGCCCACTTTCGGCTAAAACCGCAGACAGCCCTAAGTAGCTTAACCCTTGACCATATGGGTATTGGAGCTGGTTGAGTATTGTTAATGCATTTTGATAATGATTGATGGCTTTATCGAATTCTTTGGATTTCTTATACATTGCCCCAAGGCTATGTTCGACTTGGGCGACTTTGAGTGGTGTCCCTTCATCTTGACGAGCGAGTAGGGCTTGGATGAGATATTGTTCTGATTGTTCAAACTGCCCAAGCTCTGCAAGTAAATTTCCGACGTCATTGTAAATGCCAGAAGGATCGGTTTGAGCAGACATGTTCGCCAGCAGCTTTCTATAAAGACTCAGCGCTTTTTCATAGTCGCCACGATAGTTATAATTGTTCGCTACCACACGTAACGCGAGATCAATAGGGAAGTTTTCTTGATGTTGTTGACTCAGATGGCTTTCTAACGACGAGCAATAAAAGTTTGCTTTGTGATAACGACCTTGTTGATTCAACGTATAACAGAGCTGATAGTTCATCAAAGCTTTGCCTTCAGAATCTGAAGTCTGCTTCATTTTTTGTCGCAATGAAGAAAAGCTATTTACTGAGGCGTCATAACTACCATGCTTACGTTCATTTAAGGCAAGAATGTACTCTGACTCTAACTGAGCAAAGTTATTGTTGAGAACTTGGCTGCTTCCATAGTACGGCTGTTTTATGTTCGACATATATTCATAAATCAGCCCGCTGACGTAGAGTTTTTCGCTGTGCGATTTCGCGGTGTGGTATCGATCTTGAAGCATGCTTAATGCTGAGTCAGGATTACTTCTCAACGTGGTTTGATAAACGGCGTGCCACTGCGTGATATTTTGTTCTGGCTCAATATCTTGAGTGTCACTAGCATATACCGGGGCGAGTAAGAGTGACGCAAGCAAAGGATAGAGCGTGCGCATATTTAAACGTGCCTTATGTTCTTTTGTTGCTTTGGAATTGGAGAATCATAGCGCTATTAATTGATCAGCGTTGTGATTGAGTTGGGTGTACGAAGAAAAAGAATAGGAAAACTATGCACTTGGTCGATATATCAAAAAAAGAGCATCAAAAGAAAGACCCCAACATAAAGTTGAGGTCTAGAAGTCGTTATGCAATGTAAAGCTTAGCTAGATCTTGAGGCTCCATTTCTTTGCCTTCTAGCTGATCGTTCCAGTTAGTACCAACAAGAACACCATCTTCTGCAAGAGTTAAAAGCCAATCTTCAACAAAGATATCTAGTGGGATTTCTAGTACAGTGAAGTCAGCCCATTCTTCAACATTGTGCGCTTCTGCATCTTCTTTTGAAGACCAGAAAGGCATGACTTCACTGTTTTCGAATTCAGTTGAATCGCAAGATAGCCAACCTTCTTCATTGCGTAAACCCCAAACCAGTTGGTTTTCTTTTGTTTCTGCAACAAAAAGGTCAAGGTTTGCTTGGATATCTGATGTAAGTTTGCTCATTTCAAAACTCTCGTTGTTATGACGCCGCTAGGGTAACACTAAAGTGCCGATTCCTAAAGCATAATACGGTTATTGCAATGAGTAAAAATAAAGGAGCCGAAGCTCCTTTTCTTATGTCGTTCTAGGTTTATTAATGCTTGTTTGAACAATCATTAATACAGACATTTTTACCTTTCAGGGAGGGTAGTGAATATTGTCCACTCTTTTTTAATCTCGCCTTTATAACCAACGACAGAAGCAGTTACTCGGCGGTTTAAAGCGTGGCTGACTTCATCGGTACCTTGTTGCGCTAGGTGAGTATCTCCAAAGCCAACAATACGAACTCTGCTCGGTTCGATGTTGTAGCTCAATAGCGCCTCACGGACATTGCGTGCTCGTCTCTCTGATAGATCTTGGTTGTGTTGAGAGCCACCAACTTTACTCGCGTAGCCGTGCAGTTCGATCGATGTAGTAGGGTATTCTTTTAAAAAATCGGACAGTTCACGTACTTGTCTTCTGAACACGGGATTGATTTCATCAGAATCATTGGCAAAAAGTATTCTCACTTGCATGTTATCTGATGCTTTAATGTATTCGCCGCAACCGTCATTGTCGACTTCTGAGCCTTCAGGTGTGCCAGGGCACATATCTCGAGCGTTGATGACGCCATCGTTATCTTCATCTTGAAGGTCAGCAATTTGTTCTGCACTTGGTACAGGTCGATAGTCATACTCGTCTTCAGCAACAACCTGTTGAGTAACGGCGAGAAGACTTAATACAAATAGAATTTTCATTGGTTTCATGATTAGTACTCCACCTTTTCATTCCATTCCGTAGGCACATCGACTCGCAAGGCATTTAACAATTGGCCGGTCGCATTCATTACACGGTATTTCGCGTATTGCTCTGAATATCGAGCATCCAAGTAGTTTTTTCTCGCTTCAAATAACTCGTTTTCAGTATTTAACAAATCCAGAAGGGTTCGTTTACCGATGCGATACTGTTTCTCGTAGGCGATAACAGTTTCAGATGCCGAATCTACGTGATCCGCCAGAAACTCTTTTTGCTGAAGCGTTAAATCTAGCGCGCTCCATGATAGACGAAGCCCTTCTTCAACGCTGCGGTATGCGCGTTCTCGTAAATCTTTGGCTTTGTTTAGTTGATAGGCAAAGTTTTCAGCATTGGCGACATCACTACCACCATTAAAGAGGTTGTAACGCATACGCAGCATCGCTGTCGTTTCATCACTGCTTCCTTCGATACCGCTTGCATCATCACGCCACGTTTGAGCCGCTTCTACAGATATCGTTGGATAGTAAGTTCCCTTAGATTGCTTATATTGGAACTTAGCTGAGTCTACATCTGCCATCGAAATTTTGATTACTGGATGCGATTCAAATGCCAAGTCAATTGCTTCATCTATGGTGTAGGGAATAAAGTTCTGGTCCGCTCGCGGAAAAATCAATCCTTGTGGGGACTGTCCGACAAGGCGTGTAAACGTGGTGTGGCTGTCATATAAGTTGTTCTGAGCCGCCACCAAGTTACCGTGAGCTTTTGCTAAACGAGCTTCTACTTGAGTTAGGTCAGCGGTAGACCCAAGTCCTGAGTTAACTCGCTTTTTAATGTCTTCGTAGATCTTCTTATGAACCTTCAAGTTGTTTTCTGAAAGTGTAAGAATTTCATAAGCTTTTACTGAATCTAAGTAAACCTTTGCCACTTCGAGTGCCGTGTCTTGAGCATCAGCGAGCAGTTGATAACGAACTGATTCTGCGTCAGCTGCTGTTCGATCCATATCGTTAAGTGTCGCAGAACCGTCCCATATCAACTGGGTTAGTGTCACGGTCGCTTCTTTTCTTGTCAGATCCGTTGAATCTCGCCCTGCTTCTGCTGGGTTAATGCCTTCATAACCGATACCGGCGTCTAAATCTACGGATGGGAGGTAAGCACCGCCAGATGCTTCATTCACATACTGCTTGCTAACGAATTCATTGAACGCACTTTTGATGTCAGGATTGGTTTTTAATGTGTTTTCAACCGCTTGCTCTAGTGTTTGCCCAAAAGCATGACTAGCTGCGAACACACCAATGCAAAAGGCGTTGGCACGAGTCCACTTCACTGTGATTCTCCTAGATAATAATAAAATTTCTCGAGGTGAGAGGGCTTATAAGTGGGATACCTATAAGGGCGTCAATAATTTAGCGCACAATAACATTAATACACGATGAAGTAACCTGTTGATTCATTGTTCATTTGTTTCATTCTTGATAAATCAATTCATTTGGTGGGTCTAAATTTTGAATAAGGATCCCGATTTTAAAGTGAAATTGATGTTTAACAAGAGTTGAGTGGCTTTTATTAAAACAAGATAAATATGTGCATAGATTCCTATTGATGTATGACACATAATTACTTAATTGAGCATCAAATTGCTGTTATTGCCGTCATTCCGCAGCCAATTTCAGAATTAAAACAATGTGATCCAGTGATCGTTTACAAATGTTAGTGCGACAGACCTCTTGACCGCGATCCCCAGTTTTGATCTATTACTGTTATTTAAC
>NZ_JAMZAP010000025.1:0-69759 GCF_024181785.1 Vibrio sp. Y42_MX_L11 | reverse complement strand
TCTGATCATCAAATCGATCTTGAATGTATTGAAATTATTGTGATTTAAATGTACAAATTAGTGGAAACATCACTTCACGTCACCCCTTATGCCATAAAGGATTTTCATGATCTTGCCCTGATGAGCTAACCCCTTCACTGACTTATCGCTTTTCAGAACTGCAGGTAATACGCAGCTTGTATGACACCCTATTTACCGTTGATCACTACGGTCAATTAAAAAATCACCTCGCTTGTGAGTACAAAAATGAAGGCAGTTGTATATATATTTGGCTCCGCCCTGATATCTGCTGTCACGATGGGCTAACATTACAAGCAGAAGATGTCGTACACTCTTTAAATAAGCTCGTTACAACAGATGGCCCCGTCCAAAAATTACTTCAGCAAGTCACTCGTATCAGCTTCGATAATGCCAAACAAGCTATACGTATTGACTTAAAGCAGCCTAATAACTTATTCATTTACTGCTTAGCAACCGCAAATGCGTCTATCACTACTCGACGTCAGAAGAGCTTTAAAGGTCGCAGTATCACAATAGGTACTGGCCCGTTTGTACTTAGGCATTGGGATACCGACAAAATAGTACTGAAGAAACATCATAACTATTTCGCAAAAAAGGCATTATTGGAGCAAATAACACTCTCTCATCAAGGGACTGAGCTGGATCAATACATCAGTTATAATCAGGAAACTGACGATACCGAATGTTATATGATTCAGGCATTTTCTTTTCTAGCACGTAATCGTCGCGCCGAGTGCTCACTAAGCGAGCAAACTTGGCAGCGCCTATTTTCTTTTATCGAGAGTCGTAGATTTGAATTTGCCAAAGCGAATGGCTTGGAAACGATGCACATTCTCGATGATAACTCTCACAATGAGAATATTCCTCAGCTTGAGGGAACGTTGGTCATAACCCATCCAAAGTGGACGATTGATTATTTAAGTAAAGCGAACCAATGGATCGTAGATTTAATCCGTCAAACTGGGTTGCATGTAGAATTTGTGGAGCTAACTGACGCTAGTAATCCTCAACTTGTAAAAGAACAAGCCGACTTGCTCTTTGTCGAAGATGTCATTGAGCCACCTTTAACCTATGGAATTTATGAGTGGCTATTAACAGGTACAGGTATTCGATTTGCTCTTCACTCTGATGAATTTGAACAGCATGTTAATCACGTACACGATGCAGTCTCAGATCCCACGCCTGAAAAACGTTTGGAGGGAATACTCTCGGAGCTCAGAGCTGATACAACAATCTTACCATTGTTCTGGGGGCAAGAAAAAATCACCAGAGCGAAAGGTGTAAGCGGTGTTCAACTCCGTAAATCTGGGTACAGTGATTTCTACAAACTAAGAGTCAGAGCCGGACAAGACTAATCTGTTAGAAGCTTCTGTTTGCTAATTACTTTTGTAGTCTACGATGTGAGTTTTCAAAATAATGCTTAATCACACTAAGCGAGCACAAAATTGAACTCACCGACGACACGACCATAAATGTTGACAGGCTCAAACTGCAAATAATCACGGGCTTTTCCGCCCCACCACTCGTTACCAGTTCGCCCTTTCAAATAAAGCTGAGTCGTTAACAGCTCTTTCTCTCCACGCCACAATTTTACGTGGATGTGGGGAGGTCGAGAGCTATATGGAACCGGAAATAACGTTTGAAAAAGGTAATTCCCATCTTCGTCAGTTAAAACTGCACCAAAGCCTGCAAAGTGAGGATCAAACTTATTATTGTTAGGTTGATTCGGGTGTTCATAGATGCCTTGTCCATCACATTGCCATATTTCTATTTTCATTCCAGACAATGGGTTTCCTGCTGTATCCATTACCTTACCCTGAAGAAAAATGGGCTCACCAATAAGACCTTTCGACTGCAAAATCAAATTTTGACGAAGTGGCACTGGAACCACGGGATAAAACGGCCCTTCCGTTTGAGGTGGTGTCGGCTTCATTGGGCTAGCGGATTTTAGCGAAGGCGCAAATATTAGCGACCATAAAGCTAAGAAGTGTCGACGTTCCATATCATCACCAGTGATTGTTTACCTTACTTAAGTTTGGTGATTCTTGATGATTTTTCCAGCATAGCAGCACACTAAAACAAATATGCCTCTGTTCAGGGCAACGCTTGAACAGAGGCATTTACAAATTAGCTACTAATAATTAAACGGCTTCAAAGGCTAGTGCTTTCTTCTCTACCTGACGGAAAATAAGAGTTAGCACACCATTTACCGTTAAATAAAATGCGCCAGCAATACCAAATACCGTCAACGTATCGTAAGTTTGTGCGTTAATGCGTTGCGCGTAACCCATCAGATCCATGATCGTAATCGTGCTTGCTAGTGACGTACCTTTGAAGACCAAAATCACTTCGTTCGAGTAAGCCGGAACAGCACGACGAATAGCGTATGGCAACAGCACTTTCAGTGTGGCGGTTTTGTTCATGCCTAATGCACGACACGCTTGCCATTGACCGGAAGGAATCGCGTTAAACGCTCCTTTGAACAACTGAGTGCTGTAGGCAGCGGTATTAAGCGCTAACGCTAACATCGCACAGAACCAAGGTTGGCTTAACCATGTCCAAAATACACTTTCTCTTACTGCGTCAAACTGACCCGGACCGTAGTAAATCAAGAAAATCTGTACCAACAAAGGCGTACCAGTAAACAAGGTGATGATGCCACGGCTTACCCAATGCAAACCCGGAGTACGTAGGATCAGAGTCAGCGTCATCATCAGAGCTAAGAGACAGCCCACAACCAAGGAAGCGGCGGTCAATTGGAGGCTAGTGCCCAAGCCATTCAGCATTTGCCAAACGTGTTGTTCGTTCATGCGGTCGCCTCCTGTCCCATGCTCATACCTTGAATTGAGAATTTCTTATCAATCAGTTTTACGGCACGTTGCGTAATCAAAGTAATGCCTAAGTAAATCGCCGCAGCGGTTGCGTACCATGTAAACGCTTCATGCGTCGCTGCAGATGTTAGCTGCGCTTGTTTCAACAAATCCGTTACGCCAATCAGTGATACAAGCGCGGTGTCTTTCAGCAGAACCAACCATTGGTTAGTTAAACCTGGTAGTGCGTGTCTTACTGCTTGTGGTAAAACAATGCGAACGAAAGCGTGTGCTTGACTGATGCCGAGTGCACTTGCTGCTTCTCTCTGCCCTCTTCCAACGGCTTTTAATGCGCCACGTAGAGTTTGAGAAGCGTAGGAAGCGAAGATCAATGACAACGCCACCACGCCAGACAAGAACGGGCTAACTTCAATAAAGTCGCCGGTGATTAAAAACAGAACCTGCGTCGAACCAAAATAGATGAACAACACGACAAGGATTTCTGGCAAGCCACGTACAATCGTCACAAACGCCGTCATTGGCCATTTAACGAAAACGCGGCGAGACATTTCACCACTGGCGAATACCACTGCCAGAATCAAACCGACTAAGAGGCTTGTGAAGGCTAGCTGGACAGTCATCCAACTAGCTTGAACAAGCGATAAAGAGTAACCCGTTAGTGCCATATTACTTACCGAAGTACTTGTTGTAGATTACGTCGTATTCGCCGTTCGCTTTCACTGTTTTCAGTGCCGTGTTCAGCTTGTTCACTAGCTCGTCGTTACCTTTGTTTACTGCGATACCGAAACCGTTACCGAAGTATTTAGGGTTGGTTACGTGCTCGCCCACGTATGCTAGATTGTCTTCTTTCTTGAACCATTCAGCTACGACAGCTGTATCGCCGAATACAGAATCAATACGACCGTTCTTCATATCGATGAATGCGTCTTGGTAGCTAGAGTAAGGAACCGCTGTTACGCCCGGCATTTGCTCAATCAGGTAACTTTGGTGTGTTGAACCGTTTTGAACACCAACGCGCTTACCTTCTAGTGCTTTTTGATCAGCAACTTTTTCTTTGATAGAAACAAACGCTGCTGAGTTTTCATAGTATGCATTCGTGAAATTCACTTGCTCCAAACGCGCCTCAGTAATATCCATTGCAGAGATAGCCGCATCGTAACGTTTGAATTTTAATGCAGGGATCAGGCTGTCAAAAGATTGGTTATGGAAGGTACATTTGGCTTCCATTTCTTTACATAGTGCGTTCGCCAGATCCACGTCAAAACCTTGGATTTGGTTATTTTCATCCATGTATTCGAATGGTGCGTACGTCGCTTCCATCGCGAATTTGATCTCTTCTTGTGCTGCTGCGTTTGCTGCCATAGTTGCAGAAGAGAGGCCGATTAGTGAAGCTAGTAGAATCTTTTTCATTGCAATACTCCGTGTGTACTTAGTGGGCTGACACTCGCAATGACAGCCGAGCTTATCTGTTAAATAGACTGAACGTTAAAAACGTAATTTAGTGATTTAGGTAGTCAGCAAACTGGGCGGTTTGCGGGTTAGAAAACGAATCATTTGTGCCGTGCTCGACGATGTGTCCTTTTTCTAGATACAGTACGTGGCTAGCGATTTTTTTAGCAAAATCGACCTCATGCGTTACTACGACTTGGGTGATGCCAGTTTCGCTTAAATCTTTAATAATCTTAACGACTTGGTTAGTAATTTCCGGATCAAGCGCAGCGGTCGGTTCATCAAAAAGCAAGACTTCCGGTTTCATCATCAATGCACGAGCAATCGCCACACGTTGTTGCTGACCACCAGAAAGCTGCATCGGCCACGCATCCGCTTTGTCTGCCAAATGAAGTGTTGCGAGAATTTGCATTGCTTGGTTCTTCGCTTCTTCTTTATCCATGCCAGATACTTTTACCGGAGCCTCAATCAGGTTCTCCATTACTGTCATATGCGGCCATAAGTTGTACTGCTGGAACACCATGCCTACTTTACGACGAAGTGCTAAACCTTGTTTCTCTTTGATTTCAGTAGAGAAATCAAAAACATCATTTGCGATGTTTAGCTTGCCGTTATCCGCCCCTTCAAGAAGGTTAAGAACACGCAGTAGAGAGCTCTTACCTGCGCCACTTGGACCAAGTAACACCAGTGTTTCCCCGCTTTCACACTTAAAGCTGACATCGTGAAGCACTTGTGTCTCACCGTAGGATTTATTGATTCCGCTTACCTGAATAGTCATGCTGACATACCGCATTAATTGTCACTTGGTATTTATATTACTCAACTGGACTTTTTATGCAATAAAAATGTATAAAAATTTAATTTGTTAATTTTTTGTATGATCTGCAACCACCAAGACAGAGTATCTGACTGGTTTGAAGAGTTAGTTTTAACTGAATTTGTTGAAGAAAAATCCAACAACATGGTGACGACCGAAACAAGGTTAAAATGGTGGTTATTTTTGTGCTGACGTGTAGAGGAAGTTTTGAGTCTATGAGGATGATCTATTCCAAGTACACCCGCTCATTTTTGCACAGCATCCCCTGTTAGTTTTCCTGTAAAGTCCTCTATGGCAGGGGCCTGATTACGACTTCGCGAATGGACTATAATTTCTTTTTGTATCTGACTCTTAATTTGAGTCATCTAAGTATTAATGGGATAACTCCATGTTGAAGTCGCATTGTTTTTCTCTCGTTACACTCATTTCTTTGAGCTTGCTTTCTGTACCCAACGTTTGGAGTAGAACAGCAATCGTGTTACCTGGGTTGCATGAACAGGGTATTGATCTTCAAGATAAGCCTATCTCTGCTGCCGCTGCACTTGAATGGGAGTTGGATAATGCCGATATCGTGTTTGGAGCTTACGAAAATAAGAGTGATAACGAGCGTGTAAAAGCGCTTGGTTACATGTACAACCAAAAGCTGGAACTTAACTCAGGTTGGCTGGAAAACGATATACGTAACCAAGCAGAACTGAATGGAGTTGACTACGAAGATTTCTTTCTCCACTTTTCTGAAGACACTATCCTAGCTGAAGTCGACTCAAGCAATGGTGAAAATACCTTACTCAATCGAAAACCGATGATTGTTGGTTATACGGCTAGTGCTGACCACGCCGGTTTTTGGCTATATCAACCACCGCCATGGGATGCTGATGTATTCGGTCAGGCGAATAATGGTGGTGCCCTCTATGTTTATCACTCAGAGAAGTTCGACCGCCTAACCCTTACGTTTTCCCAGTTTGCTCAAGGTGGCAACTTCATAATTGAATACCCTTCTGCCATCGATTCGTTTGGTCTGGTAACAGAATGGAAAAGCTTCGCAATTAAAAAAGACAAGACTGAGAACATGACTAAAAACAAAACGGTAAACTGGTCTGTTCCTTCGGATTGGGTTCGCGCTACAACGCATGATGGTAGCGGAAAAACTTATGGTGGCGGTCAGTACTTTGGCTCCACCTTTTTACGCGACGGCGGCCGCCTTTACGTTGCGAAAATTACTTGGCATGACGACAACATAGAAAACCGCCCACGTCTCGAAAACATTCAACTCAAAGATAGCTTCCCTGCCGTCAATATCTCAGGAGCACCAACGGAGACACCTGAAGGTCAAACCATTCAACGCTGGCGTAAAATTCGTGGCTTCGACAAATCTGCAGATCGAAACCAAGACAATTATCTTTCTTGGAATGAATACAAAAACCGTTCAAATAAGAATGCAACGGCACGATTTCGTTGGGAGTCACGCGTTATTCCATTTGGTCGCATGTGGAATCAAACCTCTTCTTGGGCATTAACCAACCTCGGCAATCCCGATCTTGCCAACGCAATACACCACTATTACCAAGCAGAATGGGCAAAACAAGGTTTAAACGGTGCGTACAACGACGATACGAATAAGTTACTCGGAGAAAATCAGTTCTACGTTTATTCCGGTGGTACGGTGGATGAGCTTGGTTTGGTGGCGGGAAGCCAAGCCGCTGATTATGCATACAAAGCGCAATTCTCGGCGTTCTTAAACAAATTGGCGACGCTGGATGCGGATGCGTTAATTGGCCTCAACATAGGCACGGCCAACTTATTCGGTCGTAACGGCCAAAACCACTTGGTTGATGCTGGCTCCTTGTACTTGCGCGAGCACTACCTTTTCCCTTCCACTGGCTTTAGTGGCTATGCTGGCTTGGCTAAGTTTTGGGATAACTCTGCTCTCGCCAAAGTTGGCCAGAAAGTGATTTATCAAGCAACAACGCGTTATGGTCGCGTTCAATACTTTGGTAACACAGAAAACAATTGGAAGCAGGACCAATATTCTGCACTAGTAGTGTTCTACTTAAACTATCACCCTGAGCGCAGTTACTTTAGCCAGTGGAATAATGGTTACGTATATGGAAGCAATAACACTACAGGTGACAACTTCTGGAAGGCAGGCATACCAAAGAATATTGCTTATCAACCTAGCACCTTGCTTGCCATCGATTTAGGTACGCCAGCCAATCAAATCCCAGATGGGTATCAGGCGACTCCGCTAATGATGTCCACCAGCACGCCCTATTCCGCCGATTACACGGTGATTGGAGATGCTTCTATGAGCAAAGTGGCTCATCCTGACTTGCCTAATGGCGCTATCGATTTGTTACCAACCCATACGTACTTTGCGTATCGCTCAGACGATACGGTAGTGATGCATGGCCCTACGGAGATAGTGTTAGCCCGCGAATTCACCAAAGGCCGAGTGTTGTATCGGACTGATTTCTTTGGCAAGAATATCGATTATTTCTCCTCACCGAAGATGACGATCAAGCTTCCAGAGCCTATGCAACCTGTAGATCAAGACGGTAACATCGGCGACTATGTTTCTCACATTGAGATCGGCGGCTACGAAGGGGTGTTCTTGCTGTATTAACTCCCTTTCAAACACTCTCACTCAACGCTTCATAAATCGCCGTTTTTATGCTTAACGTCACTGAAAAAACCTTGTTCACTGAATCTTTATAAACCGATGTATATACTGAAGTAAATGACAACGACAAGGAAATTCAGTCACATGAAGACGACACCTTCAATGCTCTCTGTTCTGCTGCTATCAGCATTATCAACTCATGCAAATGCGGATGAATGTGGAAAAATAACCATCGCGGATATGAATTGGAATTCGGCCAGCTTAATGGCGCACATCGACCAATTTGTCTTAAATGAAGGCTACCAGTGCGATGCGGAATTGATCCCTGGTGATAGCGTTCCTACGGGCACCTCTATGATTGAAAAGGGACAACCTGACGTTGCGCCAGAGTTATGGACAAACGGCATTAAAGAAGCGCTTGATAAAGGCATTGCTGATAAACGCTTGCGCATCGCTGGTGAGTCGCTTGTCAATGGTGGTGAAGAAGGGTTTTGGGTTCCTGCCTATCTGGTAAAACAGTATCCAGAGCTCGCGACGATAGAAGGCGTCATTAAACACGCCAAGCTGTTTGAACACCCTGAGGATGATGACAAGTTCGCCTTTTATAGCTGCCCTGCTGGTTGGACATGCCAAATCACCTCCGGTCACTTGTTTAATGCATTAGGGTTAAGTGAGCACGGCTTTGAGATGGTTGACCCAGGCTCTGGCGCAGCATTAGCTGGCACCATCGCCAAAGCCTATGATCGCAAAATGCCTTGGTTTGGTTACTACTGGTCACCAACACCCGTATTGGGCAAGTATGATATGGTCAAAGTGGATTTTGGTAGCGGAACGGATCTGGAAGAGTATCGCAACTGTACCACCCAGCCTGATTGTGCTTCACCAAAAGTAACAATGTACCCACCTTCTCCAGTTCGCACAGTAACAACTGAGGCATTTGCGAACAAAGAACCCCAAGCATTCGCGTACTTGCAGAAACGCGGATTTACCAACGAGCAAATGAGTGAAATGCTGGCCTGGATGGAAGATAACTACGCAGATGGTGAAGAAGCGATGTTTTACTTCTTTAATACCTACCCTGACTTATGGAAAGGTTGGGTATCTGAAGACGTAGCGATGAAGATCGAAAAAGCGCTCTAGTGATTGACGTCTAACTCGTACCAAATAATTTGGCCTCCCATACCGTTTGAATAAATAGTATTGGAGGCTAATCAACGGTTCGTTAATACATGGTGTGACCATTCAATGTTTCTTTAGGAATCTCTTGCAGAGCGTCCCAATGTTCGACGATTTTCCCATTATGATCAAAACGAAAGAAATCCATCGTCACGTATTCAATATCATTAGGCCATGTTTGGTGAGTGTGTAGTGCCACCAAGTTCCCTTCAGCAATGGCTCGCACAAACGTAATGTCTTTATTGGGATACTCATTTTGCATCCGCTCAAAATACTCGATAAAAGCCTCGGGGCCATTTCCAACTAATGGATTGTGCTGGATGTACTCATCGCCAACGTAGTCTTCAACCGCCTTTCTTGGGTTACCCCGATAGGCGGTTTCGTAAAACGCAATGGCATTTCTTTTGTTCTCTTGCAGGTCCATTTTTCTTCCCTATGTCGCTCTACTTGGTATTTAACGATAATCATAGCCTTAGAACCTAAGAAGTGACCGAACATCGCGCACAAAAAAGGCCGCTAAACCGCAGCCTTCATCACTTGAAACTTGGAATCACCGTCCCTTCAGAGATTAAACCACACCACCAGCGCCCTGCATGGAACGCTCACTGTTCTCCACTAGCAACGCGGTTGCGGTTTGTTTCAGTGTTTCCCACTCTTGGTCTTCGACAAAAATACCATTTTGCCAAGAGGCTTGTTGCGTGTTGCTTAACTCATCGCCTTCAATGTGAATGGTGTATCCCTGTGCGCTTTTCTCGATATCGAAATCGTTCACAGAGAGTTCGATAACCATACTATGCAAATCCGTATCATGCCCATCAAACTGATCCGAGAAAAAGACTTCTGGCGCGATTCGTCCACGGTTTAACACATAAAGCGTTCGCTTGGGACTAGAGCCATTGACCCATTGTGCACGGCACGCAATGCCTTTTGCAGAGAGCTTCAACAACTCACTAAAACCTAGCCAACGGTTATGGCACTGCTTCAACGTGATAGTAATCGACTTACTGTTAATCATTTTCTCAAGTGCGAAATCCAACACGGCGGGTAAGTGGCACGCCACACTGCCATTGTGCAAATCCATCTCGATACTCGCTGACGTGCTGTTGGTCACCGATACGGCGCAGTCCGAATCTAACCCAAGAAACAGGCTGGCGTTATTAAAGTGACGCACCCCGTGCAAGCCAACCATTTGCAAGTCCGCCACCATGTTCGCAATGACATCCGCCTCACCACAGTGACGGCGCATGCCAAGAAATGCCTTATTAACCGCGGCCACCAATTCGTTGTGAGAGACGATCATAATGCAAATCCTCCGTTGATTTTTTGATTGTCACTTTGCGCAATTTCTTCTCGTTCCGGCATGCTCGGGAAAATCCATGTGTCCGCCAGTTTAGGATCGTGAATTTCATCTAACAGCGGCGCACCTTGGAAGAAAGTAACTCGAACCCAACGATCCGAGCGTGGATCAAACTTAGTCGCACCAAAGATCGCCAACTTACAGCGCAATAAGTGCATTGGCAGTGCATCTTGGCGCAGCACGTTCATTTGAATATCACCCATTGCTCGGTTACCTAACGTCCATACACGACGTGTGATCGAACGATAAGTCGGGTTCTGCAACAAAAACTCCGCTACGGACATTTCTTCATCACAACCAAGCAAAGCGTGGTACAAGCGATTCACTTGTCTGCCAATATCAAGCGGCAGCTCTTTTTCTTCTCCTGCTTCCTCCCCACGAACACCAAGCCTTGGTTCTTCTTTGTCTTGTGAACGATACCAGAACCAGTAGTTGTTCTCGGCTAGTGAGTAATCTGCATCAATCGCCCAGCGGTATTTGCTTTGCAACACCTCAAGTAAATCTTGGATCTTTTTCCCGCCCGGAATCGATAGCGTTTCATCCGTATTCATTTGGCTGGCAAATTCGTCCACCAAAGATGGGTAGAGCTCGATCAAGCAAGAGGTGAGGATTTCTTGGGCTTCCACACTCATTGTTTTCTTATGCTCGACCAAACTCGCCCAGTTCGGATGTGATGCCATTAACGTTGTTAGCTCCGATAGCAGTTGTTTGATGTCTGCTATCGCTTGGTGATTGAGCCTGTCTTGATGTTCATTGATGGTGATGACTTGCTCTAGATGGCGCTGTGCTTTTTGCAGTAATCCTTGCAAATGAGCATGGAATGAAGCTTCACACGGCATCGCAAAGACTCGCGCTACCGCACGCTCGCGAGAGGTCATCCATTGGTCAACGATGCACGGGTGATTAATCAAGTATGGAGCCATGCCTAAGCCAGTAGCATTGCCGACACCAAGGTAGCGCTGCAAGCCACGATGCAAAGCCACCGCGTTGTCGCCTCCTTGCTGAAGTGCCAGGTAGTGCACCCAATCCAGGCTGAATTCACGCAACATATATACGGCACACATTTGCGCACTAAAAGACTGGCTGAAATCTGGGTTATTCTCTAACAGTTTGAAATCGGCGATACCAAACTTGCCGTTCCCATAAACAGCTGTGGTACGAAGGATATACCCCACTTCCGCCAACTCTTTTGGCTCGGGCTGCTTGCCTTGAGAAAGAGCGCTAACAATGTGCTCAAACACGCGCACGCTTTTGTTTGCGCGAGCCAGAACAAGCACGTTATTCGGATTACGTCCCGCTTCTTGCAGCGGTACATTTGCTCGCAATCTTTCCAACAAAGTAACATCAACATCGCCTTGAACCAGTGCAAATGTGACGTCCCACTTTTCAGCAATGACGCGGTCATTACGCTCGTCATCGGCAATTTCATCACAGAACACCACCAAATGATAGACGTGCTCTGGCGTGGTCAATTTATAAATCACGTGACCATAACCACGCGGACAAAGTTGCCACTCATGCTTGGTTACTTGCCAGTTTTGGCTTGCCATATTACGAATCAGACTACGAACAAAGCTGATTCGGTTTTGGTGCATTGCGCCAAGCCTTTCGGCTGCCATGACAATCGCTGCATCGCGCATAGTTGCTTCCGTATAAGTAGAACGATGTGCATCCATTTTGCTCACCACCTATTTGTTATTGTAAGAATACTAGGGTTTGTGCGGATGCAGGAGGAAAACACCCGCACAAGCTCCACGTTGTTTGAATTAGATAATTGTTATAGCCCTTGCTCTTTCGCCATTTTGATTGCGATTTGCGGTGCATTCCAAAGTGACGGCAACAGAATCAGCGAAACCGGAACCGCGGTAATCACAATGAAAGATTGCAGTGCAGAGATGCCGCCAGAGCCAAGCGAAATCAGGATCAGAGCTGTCACACCCATCATTACGCCCCAGAAGGTACGGATGATCGCATTCGGCTCCGTTTCACCACTGATCACGACACTGATGGTGTAGGTCATTGAGTCGCCCGTCGTGACGATGAAGATCGTGGTTAAAATCAGAAATAGAATTGAAGTCAGCATTGGCATTGGTAGTTGCTGAGTCACCGCAAGCAAAGCACCTGGCAAGTTAAAGCCCTCAAACGCCGCACTCACGCTACCCGGTTCAGCAATTTCAAACGCTAGGCCAGAGCCGCCTACAATCGTGAACCAAAAACAGGTGGTTAACGGAGCCACAATACTGATGGTTGAAATAACTTGGCGAATAGTGCGACCACGGGAAATACGCGCAATAAAGATTGCCATCATCGGACCATAACCCAGGAACCAGCCCCAGAAAAATACTGTCCACCAGCTTAGCCAACCTTCGTCACCACGATAGGTCGCCATTGGGATAAAGTTATCCAGCATGCTCCCTACACCTTGAATGTATCCGTTAAAGATAAAATTCGTAGGGCCAAAAAACAGGATGTAAACCATCAATGCCATTGCCAGAATCACGTTGTAACGACTAAGCAGTTGCATGCCTCGGCTTAATCCACTGAGTGCAGACAAGGTGTAAAGCGCAATCGCAAACAAGATGATGATAAGCTGAGTGGTAAAGCCATCAGGAATATCAAACAGCGCATTTAACGCGTAGCTAACCTGCAATCCTAGAAACCCAATTGGCCCGATGGTGCCCGCGGCTACCGCGATAATGCAGCACGCGTCAATCAACGCACCGAGTTGGCCTTTAAGTGCTCGTTCGCCCAACACTGGATAAAGCAAAATACGGGGTTTTAATGGTAAACCTTTGTCGTAATGCAGGTGCATCACTACGATGGAAGTTAAGCTACCTACAATCGCCCAAGCCAGAAAGCCCCAGTGCATAAAGGATTGCGACAACGCATTCACCGCACCTTGCTGTGGGTTATCTTGCGCGCCGTACAAAGGGGGTGGGCTAACGTAATGCGCGATAGGCTCAGCCGCGGCCCAGAAAACACCACCACCAGCCAATAAGGTACAGAAAATAATCGCCATCCAGCGGAAAGAATCCATTTCTGGTTTTGCAATCCCGCCCAACATCACCTTGCCTGTTCGCCCTGCAGCCAAGCCAAGACCAATAAGAAAAGTGAGAAGCAGCAGTAACTGCCAGTAAGGACCAAACACCTGAACTGCCCAGCCAAAGCCGGCGTTAACGATCGTAGATAACAACTCGCCGTCATAAAGTGCAATAGCAACGAACAACGCGATAAAACCACCGCTATACCAAAAGGCCGGGTTATTCAGTCCCAATTTGTCCGTCGTGTTTTCTGTTGTTGATGTGTTGTGTGTTGCTTTTGACTTGCCCGATGACACGCTCATCGTGGAAGCTTTCATGCTATTGGTTAAATCAGACATACTCTGGCTCCAGAGGTTCTTTGCAGCTGCCAAAGACTGGCTACAAATGTGAGTTTTACGCCTGCCGTATTGTTGTTATGTAGGCAGGCGGTTCCTAATTTTGGGAGTACTATGAAATAGGCTCTAATCCTTCTTTGAGGAAGTTGAACCAGTTTTCACCCAATATTTTTCCTGCCTCAGATTCACTGAATCCGTGACGCATTAATCCGTTGTAGATGTTCTCCATCCCTGCACTGCCGCAGAACCATGGCAGCGCATCTGGCCATCCCGAGTTACTTGCTGAACCTTCGCCGTAATCCATCGCTTTTGACCAACGACCGTTGCGCATCCACTCCAACACTTGTTGCGGCTGGTTTAAGCACAAATCGCTACCGATACCTAAATGGTCAACGCCAAACATGTCTGCGGTTTTCGCAACCATCTGGCAGAAATCATCCAGCGTGCACTGGCTGCCATTTGGCAAATGGAACGGATATAAACTGAATCCAATCAAACCACCGCGCTCCGTCAGTGCTTTGATCACGGTGTTGGACTTGTTGCGCAGTGCGTCATGCGCAAATGTCGGGTTAGCATGGCTGATACAAATTGGACGCGAAGAAAGATCGATAGCTTCCAACGTTGAACGCTCCGCGCTGTGGGACATATCAATGATCATCCCGACTCGGTTCATCTCTTCAATCGCTTGCTTACCAAAGCGAGTTACGCCGGAATCGTTTTGTTCGTAACAACCTGTCGCCAGTAAGCTTTGGTTGTTGTAGGTCAGTTGCATGATCAGCAGACCTTGGCGGCGCATCACTTCAATCAGGCCAATTTCATCATCAATTGGTGAGCAATTTTGCGCGCCGAAGAAGATGCCGACTTTGCCTTCTGCTTTGGCTTTTTCTACATCTGCCATTGAATAAATAGGCATGATGAGGTCCGCATTTTGCTCGAAGCGCAAGTTCCACTCAGCAAAACGCGTTAAGGTTTCGCGCGCAGTTTCGTGGTAGACGATGGTGGCATGAACGGCGGTAATGCCACTAGCCTTAAGCGTTTGGAAATACTCTCGATCCCAATTGCAGTACTGCAATCCGTCAATCACAATCCGTTGTTGGTACATAACCACTCCTTAAACAATTTCTTAGCCTTTTAGTTCGGGTAACTGACACCATCAGCTACCCTGCTGTTCTTAGTAAGGGCGCTGATAAACGGTTTTCACCACGGTGTAGAACTCTTTGGCGTACTGACCTTGCTCACGAGGGCCAAAGCTAGATTCTTTACGGCCACCAAATGGGACGTGATAATCTGTACCCGCAGTTGGCAAGTTAACCATGACGCAGCCCGTTTGGACTTGCTGTTTGAAGATCGCGCTATTGCGCAGGCTTTGCGTAATAATGCCGCCTGTCAGGCCAAAGCGCGTATCGTTCGCGACTGCAATCGCCTCATCCAGATCAGAAACGCGAATCACGCTTGCCATTGGTGCAAAGACTTCTTCTTGATTCACTTCCCAGTTGTTTTGTGTGTTCAAGAACAGGGTTGGTGACATGTAGTAACCGTCATGCTCTAGGCTCAGACGCTCACCACCGAAAGCCAGCTCCGCGCCTGCTTGGCGTGCGTTTTCAATCCACTCAAAGTTCGCATTCAGCTGGTTACCATCAACAACAGGGCCCATAAATACGCCCTCTTCTAGTGCGTGACCCACTTTAAGTTCGCTCATGCGTTTGATTAGCGCTTCAACATACGCGTCGTGAATTCCGTCCATAACCACAAGACGAGAAGACGCAGTACATTTTTGACCCGCACCCGAGAATGAGCCTGCGATTGTGGCTTCAACGGCAATTTGAATGTCTGCATCATCTGCCACTACGAGCGCGTTTTTACTGCCCATCTCTAGCTGACAACGCACAAAGTTTGGTGCCGTAGCCGCTGCAACTTTACGGCCAGTGTCCACAGAACCAGTGAAGCTAACGCCGTTCACGTCTTTCGAATTGATAAGGGTATTACCTACTTGCGAACCGCTACCCAAAACGAGGTTAAACGTGCCAGCAGGTAAACCTTGGCGATGGATAATCTCAGTCAGTGCAACGGCACTTGCTGGAGTTAGGTTGGCAGGCTTCCAGACGACACTGTTGCCAAACGCAAGTGCTGGCGCGATTTTCCAAGCCGCTGTTGCTGTTGGGAAGTTCCAAGGAGAGATAATGGCGATAACGCCGACGGCTTCGCGAGTAACTTCAACGGAGACACCTGGACGGACGGAAGCAGCGTTATCGCCAATTTGACGCAGTACCTCAGCAGCAAAATATTGGAAGAATTGGCCAGCACGGTAAATCTCACCTCGACCTTCAGCAAATGGCTTGCCTTCTTCACGCGAAAGCAAGGTGCCCAATTCGTCACATCGTGCAATGAGCTCATCACCAATCGCTTGCAGCACTGCTTGTTTACGCTCGATTGGTGTTTTTTCCCAATCTGGCTGCGCTGATTTAGCCGCTTGAATCGCTTGCTCTACTTGCGACACACTCGCTTGTGCGAAATCGCCTATGTTTTCGCTGATATCAGAAGGGTTAATATTGGCGATGGTGTCCATGCCCGATTGCCATTCACCTGCTATGTAGAGGGATTTTTCTGCTTGAACATTGTTAATAAAAGTCATGGTTCTTTCCTTGTTCTTCCGATTTGTGATGGCAAGCCACCCACTCACTGATCTCAATTATTCTTGTTGGATTTATTCTGGTTGGCTTGCCGACGCGTAGACGACAAACTCCACCAACATTTCTTCTCGTGCTAACCCTGCAACCACCATGGCGGCGCGATTTGGGTACGGCGCTTCAAAATATTCCGCGTACACTTGGTTAACGGTTTTTAAGTATTCTCTGTCGGTCACGTAAATCAGGACCTGCAATACAGAGTCCAAAGACTCCCCTGCACACTCCAGGGTGTGAATGAGATTGTTAAAGGTTTGACGTGTTTGTGCTTCGATGCCGCCTTCCACAACCGCGCCTGTGTCATCAATAGGAATTTGAGCCGTATACAGGGTTCCGTTGTTGACTATCGCCCATTCAAGCGGCGCTTTAGAAGCAAATAGACTGGTTTTAACTGGGTGTTTTTTAGTAGGAGTATTCACGTGCCTTTCAACCTTTGTAACAGCTTTGTTTCAATATAGTTAAATGATGCACATTGACAGGCGATAAATCTAACGGTAAATTTTTTACATTTGATAAATAAAACTTATCACCTCATTGAGAATAACGTAAATAAAGGGATTAAGAGGCATTAGGGATGAGTATTAAGCTTCAACAATTAATGCATTTTGTGATGGTAGTCGAGGAAGGTGGGTTTCGAGCCGCTTCACATCGTGCAAATCGATCTCAGGCTGCGCTCTCCACGTCGATAAAAGAGCTAGAGAAAATGCTAGGACAAACGCTGTTTGAGCCCGGCAACAAAACCAAATTAACGCCTTTTGGTGAGATTTGTTTGCCCAAGGTGGTTCAGTTTCTCAATATCTACAGTGCGCTGGACAACGATCTCAAAGCTGCCGCGGCCGGACAGCAAGGGAGAGTGCGAATTGCGAGCGTTCCTTCTGTTGCAGCGAAACTCATCCCGAGCGTGTTGGGTGCCTTTTGCGAGCAGTATCCAAATGTAGAAGTAAGCTTGATCGATGATAACGCGGCGAGCGTCGAGGCTCGCTTACTCTCCGGTGAAGTCGACTTGGCGCTCGGTAACCCCTCCCACCTTGATGAGGGCGGCATTGACTTTACACCGCTGTTGTCCGACACCATTGGCGTGGTGTGTTTAAAAGATAACCCGATTGCCAATAAAACAGAGGGAATCGAGTGGCAAACTTTGCTCGAACAACCTTTTATTCGTAACGGCACCTGTACGCTTCTCGATCCAACCCCAGCCAGAGCACTGAGTGAGCAAGCGCTCTATTCGGTCGAGAATATCACTTCGCTGTTTTCTGTCTTAGAACTTGGGATTGGTGTCACGACCCTACCGAAGCTTGCTTTCCCAACCAATGAAACACGCTTGGTTTGGATCCCACTTATCGATCCACCGCTTGAAAGGCAAATTGGTATCTTTACGTTGACCGACCGCACGATCTCGCCTCAAGCAAAAGCGTTTCATGATTTGTGTGTACGTTATCTAAACTATCAAGATGAAGAGACGTAGTTCGAAGGTTTTAGCTAACAGTGGCTCCATTAGATTTTAGAGCCACTGTTATTTGATATTAAGTGACAGATCCGGTCATATGAAATGACGACGCTCTTATTGCACTTATTCTGGCTTGATATTCTGATTCATTCTGAACAAGTTATTTGGATCAAACTTCTTCTTCACTGCTTGTAAACGCGCAAAGGTTGGACCGTAGGCAGACTCTGTACGTTCAGCTTCGTCTTGTGTAAGGAAATTGATATACGCTCCGCCACTTGCATAGGGCTTAGTCTTGGCAAAAAATTCCCTTGCCCAGCTGATGCAAGCTTCATCATCTTCTGCTAAATCCCATCTTCCATGCACATTTAATACATAGTTTGCATCACGGCTAGAATAAGCCATAGACTCGGGCTCAGGTCTAGAGGCAGCGCAGCCAAGAGAGGCGATAAAAATCTCACACTGAGGCGATGGTAACTTACCTGCGTATTCTATCGCTGCATCAATCACACCTTCGCTTAGCGAGTTAAAATTGTGCGATTTCCAATAGTTACGTGCGCCCGGAGTAAGCAATGGATCAAACGCTTGCTGCCACGCCGCAAATGGCTGTACACCAACATGCTCACCATGTGCATCACCAAACTCTCTCAACGGTGCAATTAACTTCTCACCTTCAGCCGGGTCACCCGCATAACATATCGCGAGTACAACCACTTCTTTACCGTGAACGCTTTCAGGTAAGAATGGGAGTGGCGGCGCTTTCCGACTCACCATCCAGACACTTAGGTCATCAGGGGCCGACTCAGTGAATTTCGCAAACTGGGTGATAATGGATTTCGCTTGCTCAAATGGAAAGACAATGAGACCACTTAACACCTCTGGACCGACAGGATGTAGCTGGAATTCAAAACGCGTAACGATACCAAAGTTACCGCCGCCCCCACGTAACGCCCAGAACAAATCAGCATTTTCTGTCTCATTCGCGAGCAGTTGACGACCATCTGCAGTTACGACATTTACGGAGACCAAGTTGTCTATCGTCATACCATATTTTCGGCTCAACCAACCAAAACCACCACCAAGCGTTAACCCCGCAATTCCCGTGGTTGAATTAATGCCGACAGGCGTTGCTAATCCATATTTTTGTGTGGCCTCATCGACATCAGCCAACGTACAGCCAGGTTCAACGAAAGCCCTTCTTTCGCTTTCATCCACTTGAACATGATTCAAAAGTGACAAGTCGATCATCACACCATGATCGCAAACCGCATTGCCCGCAATATTATGCCCGCCACCTCGGATCGAAAGTAGCTGATTGTTATCCCGAGCAAAGTTAACCGCCATCACGACATCATCGGCAGACTTGCAGCGAGCGATAACACCGGGACTGCGATCTATCATGCCATTCCAGATTTGACGAACTTCGTCGTACGTAGGATCTCCGGGCAAAACAACATCACCCTGAAATTGATTTTTAAAGTGTTCAATGGTTGCATTTTCTAGACTATTCATATTAGTTGCCTCTCACGTTTTACATGAGGCTTGCAAAGCACAATGCAACGACAAGCTAATACAAGTCCCTCACAATTAAACGTGACGTTTGAGTAGCTATTTTCAGAAAATAAACTAGGCCCCACAGTAACGATACCGTAGGGTCACAAATTCCCTTACTCTCTTGGGTTCGATAAAGCTGAAACACAGTTATAAAAATCAGATAGTTATCGCAATGATACCGCACCTCAAAACACCTTCTGTATTCTTTACCCTGTGTAACACTCGCACCTAATTATTAATAAGTTCATTGTAAGTTTAGAATGCAATTTAGTTTCAAATATGAAACTTTGTCTTATAATTAATATTTTTAATAATTAATTATATTACCTTTATTTATCAATTAAATAGGATTATAAAAATATTTCGGACTGCGAATAGTGAATAGCCGTTAGAGGCAGTGATATTGAATTAAATTGAATAGCCTTCTTAGTGTTTTAGAAGACTATTGCGCTATTTATCAATGATATACCGTCACTTAAGGTGGGTTATTTACGACGATTTCGGTTCTTATACACTACGCAAAAGTTACCACGTTTGGTTCGGCATTTTGAGCAACGCTCGCAATCCACTGGCGCTCGATTACCCTCTTTCCAGCGCTTTATTAACTGAGGCTCAGCCAATAAAGGACGTGACACAGCGAAAAATTGGATATCTGTGTTTTCTGCAATTTTCTCAATCGCATCAATGTCACTCAATCCACCGACAGTAATCACCGGGACGCTCACATCTTGACTGATCACATGTCCATATTCGTGAAAATAGCCTTCTTCTTGTAGTGTGTAACCATCGAACGTTTCACCAACAAGCTCTTTTGCTTTGCCGTGAATATTGCCAGACACGATGATCGCATCAACGCCCACTTCTTCGAGTTTCTTACAGACGACGCGAGTTTCATCGAACGTTAAACCGCCGTCAAAGAATTCTGTCGCGGTAAGCTTCACAAGGATTGGGAAAGTATTCCCAACCAGCTTTCTGGTTTCAGAAAAAATTTCTAAAAGGAAACGCATGCGATTTTCTAAGCCACCACCGTATTCGTCTTCGCGACGATTATAGTACGGGCTTAAAAACTGGTTAATTAAGTAAGTGTGTGCCGCATGTATCTCTACGCCGTCAAAACCAGCGTCTTGAGCACGTTTACTCGCCAATGCGAATGCCTTTACGATGTAATCGATCTCGTCCTTAGTCATCGCTTTGCCTTGCGTATTCGTGCCACGCTCAGGCACATCACTCGGAGCAAAGATGACACGCTCACCGACGCTGTAGGTGGTTTTGGTTCCACCGTAAGCAATTTGCATTACGATTTTAGAATCGTGTTGATGTACTAGCTCTGTTAGCTTTTTGTATTCTTCAATAAAAGAGTCGTTGTAGATCCCCATCATCCCAGCGTTGGGTTTCTCTTCTTCCACAATATTGGCATAACCAGTAACAATTAAACCCACTTCACCTTTCGCCAACTCTTCGTAAATATCGTAAAGCTTATCCGTCATGTGGCCATCTTCGGTCGCCATGTTCTCCCACGTTGCGCTGCGCACAAAACGGTTCTTTAGGGTCATGTTGCCAATGCGGGCTTCGGAAAACAAAATGCTCAAAACCAGTCCTCTTAATGTTGTCTTTATGGTTCTATCTTTTCCCAAGTAACCAAGAACAAAAAAGGAACAGCGATACCCAACGTATGGCTGTTCCTTCTCTGAATCCGTGAGACCTGCAAACTACAGGCGCACCTTAATGCCTCGTGGGTGGCAAAACTTTAATCTGGATTAAGGTTTAGTGAGATAAGCTTGTAAGAAAAGCAACTCGGCCGATTTCTCAGTTTACCTTCATCACTCTACATTCTGGGGGTAAGATCTTCTCTTTTTCGAATGAGACTTCACAATCCACAAGAACGCTTCCTCCCCCATGTAGGTAAAAGTAATCAAGCACGAAAAATACTTTATTATCACGCACTCCATACTCTTCTACAAAAACGCCAGCACTCTGGTTGAAATCCAGTTTTTCATTATCTAGAGAAATGGAGGAAACTCGAAATACATCATTTATTTCATAATCTGAACGATTAATTGTATCGACTTCAATCACTGGATTAATCTCCATGTTGTGAATAATAAGCCTGACAAGAATATCTCCAATACGATAAGTTTCCACGGAGCTAACCGAGGACGGAACTTGGGCTAATACGCATGAAGAAATAGCAACAATTGAAAGAAGAGTAAAACGACGAAACATGAACCAAGACCATAGTTAGAAGGGATAATCATATTATCTCTTTTAGGCATGAATTCGAGTCTAGCAAAGCATGTAGCTCTCAGAATGGGAGCTACATGGAAGTGATATTAAAGAATTTCAAACTCAATAAATAAACGGCAACGGAATAAGCTCTAATCCTAGTACACCACTGATCCCCATCACCACTAGCAGTGAGACTTTAAACACCGACTTTGACCAAGCGATGTAGTTGCTGTCATCAATGCTGCGAAAGGTCACTTTCGTCCACATAAAGCAAACGACCGCTGCAACCGCTAAGTATTCATACCCGGCTTCACCAAGTAAAAATAACCCCAACGATACGGCCCCAAACGCCACGACATACGCTTTCATGTGTCGATGCGCTTTATGAATGCCCTCTTTAACTGGTAATACGGGAATCCCGGCTTCTCGGTAGTCTTGCATCCGGAACATGGCAATGGCATACGAGTGCGGCATTTGCCAGAGACAGAACATGGTAAAGAGTAAAATCGCTTCCAAGCTAATGAAGTTTGTTACCGCCAAGTAACCCACCAATGGCGGGACTGCGCCTGAAATACTTCCCACTAAGGTTCCATACACCGAGTTACGTTTGTACCACATCGTGTAAAAGAACACGTAATACACGTAGCCAAGCAACACGACGACAGCGGATAGTGGGTTCACTCGGATAAATAACAGTGCGGTGCCTACCAGCAATAAAGCAAGCGCATAAACAAACGCAATATCGATATTGATGTTACCTTTCACTGTTTCACGATTTCGTGTACGTGCCATCTTTTGGTCGATATCACGATCGAAAATATTATTCACCACACAACCTGAAGCGATGACTAACCCCACACCAACTAACGTTGTAACGAACAACATTAGACTAGCTGGTTCTGTTTTTGCGGCGAGGAAGAACCCCGCCGCAACAGAAATCAGGTTGCCGAAAATAATGCCCGGTTTGGTGATAGACAAATAACTTTTCAGCATACCTTGGCCTACAACTTCATGTTGACGTTCATGTTGTAGATGATCCATACCGAGCCAGCGATAAGGATAAGTACAACAATGGCGGTAAACATCAGTGATACAAGGTTCCAACGTCCGTCGGATGTTTTTGTTTCCATGTGCAAGAAGTATTTAAAGTGAACAAATATCTGCACTAATGCACATCCAAATAGAATCGCATAGGTCGTTGTATCTGGTAATGATTTCGTCCAAACAAAGTAGAACGGAATTACCGTCAGAATCAGTGAGGCAATGAAGCCTTTCACGTAATCTGACGCACTGGTTTCTACATGTTGATCCATTACATTACCCCCAGTAAGTAAACGATGGTAAAGACACAAATCCAGACGATATCTAGAAAGTGCCAGAATAGGCTTAAGCAGTTAAAGCGCATTGCCATATTGTCGTTCAGACCTTTCGTCGACAGTTGATGGTACGCTACCGCTAACCAAATCAGACCAAAGGTTACGTGCAGGCCGTGCGTACCAACCAACGTAAAGAATGCCGATAGGAACGCACTTGTTTGTGGGCCATAGCCTTCTTCAATCAGGTGATGGAACTCATAGACCTCCATACAGATAAAGCCAAGACCAAGTGCGAACGTTACTAACATCCAACGTTTGAGACCAGCAACGTTGTTGCGCTTCATCGCGATAATGCCAAAACCAAATGTGATACTGCTAAACAGCAGCAGCATGGTTTCGACAAACACGAATGGGAGTTCGAAAATGTCTTTACCTGTTGGGCCCGCAATTGAATTGCTCGACAGCACAGCGTATGTCGCGAACAAGGTCGCAAACAGTACGCAGTCACTCATCAGGTAAACCCAAAAACCAAATAGCTTGTTGCCATTCGTGTCATGGTGGTGATCATGGTCGTGATGTGCTGCGATATTAGTTTGCATACGTCACCTCCAGATCATCTTTACTTTCGCTGTCTTTCACTGAGTTTTTCTTCGCTTCTTCAAGCTGAGCTCGACGCTCGGCCTCAATTGCTTTGATCTCTTCAACTTCCACGTAGTAATCCACGTCATCGTTGTAGCTATGCTGAATACACGTCACGATAATACCGACCAAACTTGCCGCCGCTAGCCACCAGATGTACCAAATCATGCCGAAGCCAAATAGGAGCGACCAAGCCGACACGTAGATGCCTGTTGCCGTGTTTTTTGGCATATGAATACGTTCGTATTCCACTTCTTTAGTTGGATCGAACTCGCCACTTTGTTTCTGGTACCAGAAGGCATCCAGCACATCACCTTTTGGCAGGTGTGCAAAGTTGTAGAACGGCGGTGGAGACGATGTTGCCCACTCAAGAGTACGACCACCCCACGGGTCACCAGTTAGGTCACGGTTTTGCTCGCGGTCACGGATACTCACGTAAATTTGGATGAACTGAGACAATACGCCCAGCGCGATCACAACCGTACCTGCTGCGGCAATCGACAACAGTGGGAAGTATTCAGGGTTGATGTCTTGGCTTAAACGACGAGTCATACCCATAAAGCCCAATGCGTAAAGCGGTAGGAACGCCATTAAGAAACCAATAATCCAAAGATAGAACGCACGTTTGCCCCAAGTTTCATTCATGGTGAAACCTGTCGCTTTCGGGAACCAGTAAGTGATCGCAGCGAAACATCCAAACACCACACCACCGATGATAACGTTGTGGAAGTGAGCAATCAGGAATACTGAGTTATGCAGAACGAAATCTGCGCCCGGAACAGCCATGAGTACGCCTGTCATACCACCAACAGTAAAGGTGATCAGGAAGCCCACCGTCCACATCATTGGCGTCGTAAAGCGGATGCGGCCTTTGTACATGGTGAATAGCCAGTTGAAGATCTTCACCCCTGTTGGGATAGAAATAATCATCGTGGCAATACCGAAGAAAGCATTTACGTTCGCGCCAGATCCCATCGTAAAGAAGTGGTGTAGCCAAACGACAAACGCAAGAATCGTGATAACTACGGTAGCCCAAACTAGCGATGTGTAACCGAACAACTTTTTACGTGAGAAGGTTGCGGTGACCTCTGAGAACACACCAAAAATTGGCAAGATCAAAATGTACACTTCTGGATGGCCCCAAGCCCAAATCAGGTTGACGTACATCATTACGTTGCCGCCAAGATCATTGGTAAAGAAGTGCATGCCTAGGTATCTATCCAGCGTTAGCAGAGCGATAGTCACCGTTAGGATTGGGAATGAAATGATGATCAAAATGTTTGCACACAGAGACGCCCAAGTGAAAACTGGCATCTTCATCATTGGCATAGACGGTGTACGCATACGCAAAATGGTCGCGAAGAAGTTCACGCCTGTTAACGTCGTACCGACACCTGATATCTGCAGCGCCCAAATCCAATAGTCGACCCCGACTCCTGGGCTGGCCTCAATACCTGAAAGCGGCGGATACGCTAGCCAGCCGGTGCGACCAAATTCACCTAAGCCGAGAGACATGTTTGTTAGAATGACACCAACAACAAACAGCCAGAAGCTCAAGTTATTCAGATACGGGAAAGCTACGTCACGCGCACCAATCTGTAATGGCACGATGATGTTCATCAGACCAATAACCAATGGCATCGCTACGAAGAAGATCATGATCACGCCATGGGCAGTAAAAATTTGATCGTAGTGATGCGGTGGCAAGTAACCTGCTTCACCCGCAGAAGAAAGGAGTTGCTGACTACGCATCATGACTGCGTCAGCAAAACCACGAACAAGCATCACCATCGCTACTGCGATGTACATGAAGCCAAGTTTTTTATGGTCTACTGAAGTAAACCATTCATTCCACAAATATTGCCACTTTCCGGCTTTAGTTACCGCGTAAACTACGGCTAAACCAACCAGCGCCACGACCGCTAAGGTGATGACGATAATAGGTTCGTGGAATGGAACTGAATCAAGAGTTAATCTTCCAAACATTACGATTATCCTTGGTTTTCAGGCAAACAGTTCATTGAACCAGGATGCTGAGTCACAACGTCGGTGAACAAGAACGGAGGAACGCTAGAGAACAAAGTGACTGGCTCTGCGATACTTGGCGCTGCCAGTGAGCTGTATTGCTCCCAATCTTCAATACGATCAGGGCTCGCCTTCACTTTCTGCACCCAATTTAGGAACGCAGCACGATCAGACATTGCAGAGGCTGTGAACTTCATTTGCGAAAAGCCTTCGCCGCTGTAGTTCGATGCAAAACCCTTGTAGTCACCTTCATGGTTCGCTATCAGGTTGAGCTTGGTTACCATGCCTGGCATCGCGTAGATCTGTGTACCTAAGCGAGGTATGAAAAACGCGTTCATGATGTTGTCCGAAGTCAGTTTGAACTGCACTGGCACGTCTTTCGGGAACGCCACATAGTTCACCGTCGCAATGTTTTCTTCTGGATAGATGAACAACCATTTCCAATCGAGTGACACCACTTCGATGGTCATTGGTTTAACATCACTTTCCAATGGTTTGGAGGGCTCTAGTTCATGAGTCGAACGCCATGTGATCGTCGCAAGAATCGCAATGATGATGATTGGAATTGTCCATACCACCACTTCGATTTTGGTCGAGTGTGACCACTCGGGAGCGTACTCTTCTTCAGTGTTAGAGGCGCGGTATCGGTAAGCGAAGTAAATCGTCATTAGAATCACAGGGATTACAACGATCAACATCAGCAAAAGAGCAGTAATAATTAGCTCTTTTTCCTGCACACCAATGGCACCTTTGGGGTCAAGTAAAGCTGAATTACATCCTGAGAGCATAAGTATGACGGACGCCAAACTTCCCCTCGACAAGATGCGTTTATATCTTGAGGCTTCCATTAACTTTCTCGATGGTTGTCTGGTTTCAAAACAAATGCCAATCACAGTAAATAAGAGCTCAGAAACAGCGCAGGGGAATGTTTGATAAAAAGGCAAAAATTTTGATAAGTAGTTATTCTACTTACAAATTTTTCAGCGCCGTTATCAAGCATCTTAACCAGCTAGAATGAACAATTACTTGCTACGATTGGTATCAAGCTAAGAACCAGTTGTTATAGTCATTAGAATGTTTATGTGTTGAGCATGAGTAACGTCGGGATCAGAGCGAAACAAAACGGAATTGAGTGGAGATCAAAACCACACTATTAGTGTGAGTTTATTGTTACACTTTGAAACACAATGTTACATTTGGCGCATTATGAGGAGTAAAAAGTTAAAGCTCATTAGCCACAACTGGAAACTAACCTTCCATTAATGAAATCAACACACTTTCAATAGGAGATTAACCTCAACACGAATTTCACGTGCTTCACAGTTAATGTCTTTTGAAACAGACAGTTGCAAATTAATTTTGATGAGACTGACTATCAACTGCATTTACATAGATAGCTTGAGTACGAAGGGGAAATTAAAAGTGGAAAATTGTGATCAATATCAAACTAATGATTTCACTTAGTATTTGAGTGGTATTTACTTCTCATTATTTACTTTTGGCAAACCATTCGCAGGGCGAATCCAAATATGAGTAATAAACACTTACGTTACCCAGAACTGGCTCTCGGAAAAATAGGAAATGTTGAAAGGGAAAGAAGCTTGTCATTCCGGTCTGTGGGGCCTAACCCTAGGGCTTTACATGCGAATGCCTCCATCCACTTCTAAAACTCTGCCAGTAAAGTAATCACTCTCAAGAATGTATTTTACTGCATGTGCGATTTCACTTGTTTCACCCATCCTTCCAATTGGGATCATCTTTTCTAGTCGTTCTATGGCTTCTGGTTTCATTTGCTCTGCCATCGCGGTATGTACCACACCTGGTGCAATCGCCGCCGCGCGGATACCGTATCTTGCTAACTCACGGGCCCACGTTGTCGCCATGGTTGCGACCGCCGCTTTAGATGCAGAATAATTGGTTTGACCGATATTCCCTGCTCTCGCGACACTAGAAATATTGATGATAACGCCTTGTGAGCCGCTCTCAATCATCTTGACGGCAGCTTCACGCCCACACAAAAATGTCCCCGTAACGTTGACGTTCATGACCAAATTGAATTGATCCAAAGACATCTTACTGATCACGCCGTCTTTTGATTTTACAAGTAACCCATCTCTTAGCACGCCAGCGTTATTGACTAGCCCATTGAGTTGGCCAAAATCTTGGATAACCGCGTCAAACGTGTTTTCAACGTCGATTTCGCTCGTTACATCCACTTGATAAGTCAACGCTTTCGCACTCAGCATCCGGCACTGCTCTTGTGTTTCCATTAAACCGCTAGCGTTTACATCTAATAACGCTAAATCTGCACCGGCTTGAGCAAGCGTAATTGCCATCATTTGCCCAAGTCCTTGCCCTGCACCTGTAATGGCAATGACACTATTTTTAATATCCATAGTTACTGCACTCCATCGCTAATAATGTTCCCTATTTCAAGCCTGTTTAGGTGGTCCGAAATGATGAGTTTTACTTCACCATTTCAGACGGCTTTGTAGCAAAACTCAGTCTAGCCTTTCTTACTCTTGTAAAACTCAAACAAGCTTGAGAAGTCGAGCTCGCCGTGGCCGCTCGCGTTGTGGAAAGAATATAGATTACGCGCCAGTGAGCCCATCGGAACCGAAGAGTGTGTTTGTAACGCCGCATCTAACCCCAAACCGAGATCTTTCAACATGAGTTTGCTCATAAAGCCCGGTTGGTAATCGTTGCTGGCTGGTGCACTGTCCATCACGCCAGGGCAAGGATTGTAAAGCTCCAATGCCCAATTTCGGCCAGAGCTTTGCAGCATGATGTTTGATAACACTTTGGGGTCGAGCCCATGATCGATACCTAGATTTAGCGCCTCGCACGTACCAGACATTAAAATGCCGAGCATAAGGTTGTTACAGATTTTCGCCATTTGACCATCGCCCGCTTTACCGGCATGGAAAACATTTTTTCCCATGTACTGCAAAATGGCATTGGCTTTAGAAAATGCTTCATCCGAGCCACCAACAATAAAGGTTAATGTCGCCGCTTTAGCGCCGGCAACACCACCCGAAACGGGCGCGTCGACAAACAGCACGCGTTTATTTGCCGCTTCATTGGCGACTAATCGCGCAGAGTCCGGATCAATGGTTGAACAATCAATCATCAAGGTACTTGGCGAGACAAGGTTGAGGACACCTACGCCGCCGTGTAAGTCGCCAAGATACACGGAACGAACGTGAGATCCTGCTGGTAGCATCGTGATGACTGTGCTTGCACCATCCACGACTTCCTCGATAGAGCTCGCCACCACCGCACCAAAAGGTGCAAGTTGCTTTGCCGCTTCGCTATCGACATCGAATACTTGCACGTTAAATCCAGACGCTAATAAGTTTTGCGCCATCGGATGCCCCATTCTTCCTAAACCGATAAATGCGATGGTACTCATGATCATTCTCCTTATTGACCTAGTGTTTGTTCACCCAAATCAGCAAGCGGATGTTCGTCATCCGGCCAAAGTGAGGTAAACAAGGTATCGATGACATCTTCATCGACTTCACTGACACTGTTAAACATCCAGTTAGGTTCGCCATCCCGGTCAATAAGCCGAGAACGGACGCCCTCTTTAAACTCACCTAATAAGGCGCTGCGAACCGATAAACTCAGCTCCAAGCGGAAGCAATCTGCAAGTGGTAAGCTGTGGTATTCTTTCACTTGTCTGAAGCAAATATGTGCGGTGATCGGACTGCCCGCGGCGAACGTTTGTTTCGCATTTTCTATCCACTGACTGTTCCCTTCGATAGCCATGATTCGCTGTGCTATTGCATTAAGATCAAAGCCTTTGCACGCTTCCTCTATCTGATCTAAGTATGGACAAATTTGCGTGGTTGGTTTGCTATCAATAACCTGTTCTTCCATTAATTGTAGTAGCGCAGTTACCAACTCTTTCGCATCTTCTTTGCCCCACTGGAGCTGCTTTAGCTCATCCAGTAAGGTGGGATACTGCTCTTCCAACAGTAACCAATCGGCCAAACCAATAGTGACAGCGTCACTTGAGTTCACCATTGAACCTGTCAATCCGAGGAATAAACCCACTTGCGGATCTATCTGGCTTAAAAACCATGTACCTCCCACATCAGGATACAGTCCAATATTAATTTCTGGCATAGCAAGGCGTGATGTTGTTGTCACAACTTTGTGGCTGGTTCCCATAAAAAGCCCCATCCCACCACCCATGACAATACCCTCTCCCCAACCGATAATAGGCTTGTTGTAAGTGTGAATGAGATAGTCACACTCATACTCCAACGAGAAATAGTCCGTACAGAACTCTACGATTTTTTCTTTACTCTCGTTATGCATGACGTGATACATAGCTCGAACATCGCCACCAGCACAGAATGCTTTTTCTCCAGCGCCAGTGAGTACCACACAAGTCACATGCGGATCGTCTTGCCACTTGATAAGCTGATCGTTGAGTTGGACCAACATGTCATACGTCAATGCATTCAATGAAGCGGTGTTGTCTAACGTTGCGATACCAATGCGGTGCACGCCATCTAAGCACTCTATTTCACTGATGGTTACCATCCCTGCCATGTGGCCTCCTATCGGTTTTTCCATTGCGGTGGGCGTTTTTCTAAAAAGGCGCGAACACCCTCAACTTGATCTTCCGTATCAAAAAGATTCAGAAACAACTCTCGCTCTTTCATTAAGCCGTGCTTAAGTGGCGCAGAGCGCATATTTTGAATGAGCGCCTTACATGCGGCGACAGAAGATGGTGACTGGTTCGCAACAGATTCAGCAAGCTCCAACGCTTTACTTAACGCTTCGCCTTTGGGAACCAACTCCTCAGCCAAGCCTAGTTCTTTTGCTTTGTCAGCGCTAACTTGTTCTCCACATAAAATGATGCGCTTTGCCCAGCCTTCTCCTACTAACGCTGTGAGGTTTTGGGTACCGCCAGCGCAGGGCAAAAGTCCGACTTTGGCTTCAGGTAAAGCAAGTACCGCTTGCTCTTCAACTACTCGAATATCACAAGCTAATGCCACTTCTAAACCTCCGCCCATGGCGTAACCATTAATGGCGGCAAAGGAAACACCACGGAATTCCGAGAGTGTTTCAAACGCTTCACCAAAGCATCGCGCCATGTCTAACGCAACCGCTTTGTCACCATCAGAAAATAGCTTGAGATCCGCACCAGCAGAGAAAAACTTGTCTCCACTACCGGTTAAAACCAGTGCGTAGACCTGCTTATCATTGTTAAGTGTGAGTATCAGCGACTTCAGTACCTTGAGGCTCTCTGCTGTCCACGTATTGGCTGGCGGGTTGTTCATTGTCACCACCGCAACGTGATTAGTGATCGTATGTTGAATGGCTTCTTGGGTTAATGGCATATCTGAATCCTTTCTCAATGAGCAAATCCAATACTTCGCTACAGCAAGGCCGATTCCTCAGAGAGCAAACGGCGCGCGATGATCAAGCGCATAATTTCGTTCGTTCCCTCCAGAATTTGATGCACACGCACATCTCTGAAATGACGCTCCATTGGATACTCTTTGATGTAACCATAGCCGCCATAAAGCTGCAGCGCTTGGTCGCAAACCTGAAAGCCTACATCGGTTGCGAACCGTTTTGCCATCGCGCAATAAGCAGTGGCATCTGGGTCATTTCGGTCGAGCTTGCTGGCGGCATAGCGCACTAACTGCCGTGCAGCCACTAGCTCTGTCGCCATGTCTGCTAATTTGAATTGTAAGGCTTGAAACTGCGCAAGCGGTTTGCCGAACTGCTTACGTTCTTGAATGTACCGTGCCGCCTGATTAAGGGCCTGTTGAGCCGTACCGACGGAGCAGGTCGCAATATTTATACGCCCTCCATCAAGCCCTTTCATCGCAAAGACAAAACCTTGCCCTTCTTCGCCCAGTAAATGGCTAGCTGGAATAACGACATTTTCAAAAGTAACCGCTCGTGTTGGTTGGCTGTTCCAACCCATTTTGGGTTCTTTGCGCCCATAGCTGATACCATCTGTTTGAGCAGGAACAACAAATGCAGACACGCCTTTGGCCCCCGCTTCTCCGGTTCTCGCCATCACGACCAAAACATCTGTCTCTCCTGCGCCAGAGATAAAGGTTTTGCCACCGTTGAGGACATACTTATCTCCCTTTTTTGTAGCGGAAGTGGTCAGTGCAGCGGCGTCTGATCCTGCGTTGGGCTCAGTTAAGCAATAGGAGCCTAACCACTCACCCGTAACTAATTTCGGACAGAACTGCGTTTTGGCTTCATCGGTAGCAAAACTGGCTATCATCCAACTGACCATGTTGTGAATCGTCATAAACGCCGTAGTGGACGTACATCCCATGGCCAGTTGTTCAAAGATAATTGAAGCATCTAAGCGACTCAGCCCTAGGCCACCTTGCGCTTCTGGAGTGTAGAGACTGAGAAACCCCAGTTCTCCCGCCTCTCTCAATACGTCTTTGGGGAAGATCTGTTTTTCATCCCACTCCGCCGCCATCGGTGCTAAACACTCATCGGCAAATTGCTGAGCGGTATCGGCAAATGCACGTTGATCTTCATTAAGTTCAAAGTCCATAAAAGCTCCTTCTATTCACTCAGCGCAGTTGGATGGTCAAATTAGGCCCCGTTGGAATATCGTCATCAAACCAACGTGCCGTCACCGTTTTAGTCTCGGTATAAAAACGTACCGCTTGTTTACCATACGCATGCAAATCGCCATAGAAACTGCCTCTCCAGCCTGTAAAAGAGAAAAATGGCAAAGGTACCGGAATAGGCACATTGATCCCGACCTGACCGACTTGAATGTCATGCTGATATTTTCTTGCAGCAGCGCCATTAGCCGTAAAAATGGAAGTGCCGTTCCCGTATGGGTTGCGATTCACTAACTCAATGGCTTCTTGTAACGTATCCACTTCCATGCAAACCAAAACGGGGCCAAATATCTCTTGCGTGTAAATCGACATATTCGCTGTTACACCGCTAAACAAGGTTGGGCCAATCCAGTTTCCATCGGGAAAGCCTTCCACTTCACACTGACTGCCATCCAGTTCACACACTGCGCCTTGTTGTTTGCCATCTTCAATTAAGTCCAATACGCGTTGTTTAGCTTGCTCACTGATGAGAGGACCATAAGCAGCTTGCTCATCGTCCCAAGGCCCTGGGTGTACTTTCGCCATTGCCTGTTTGAGGTCTGTAATCCATTGTTTTGAATCGCCGACAAATACCGCAACAGAAATCGCCATACAACGCTGCCCCGCCGCCCCAACGGAGGACCCCACTAGGTTATTCACCACTTGTTCTTTGTTCGCATCAGGCATGATCACCATGTGATTTTTAGCACCAGCAAAAGCTTGAACGCGTTTAAAGTGTTTCGTACCCGTGGTGTAGATATAACGGGCAACAGGAACCGAGCCAACAAATGACACCGCTCGAATGTCAGGATGAGCCAGCAGAAAATCGACTTGGTCTTTGCGACCATGAACGATTTGCAACACTCCTTTCGGCGCGCCAGCTTGCTCAAATAGTTCGGCTAAACGAATAGAGGTCAACGGCACTTGTTCAGAGGGTTTAAGCACAAACGTATTGCCCGCAGCGATAGCGATTGGGAACATCCACAACGGAATCATGGCAGGAAAGTTAAACGGCGTAATGCCGCAACACACACCCAGGGGCTGAATCATTGAGTAACTATCAATATCCGTGGCAACGTTTTCGACGGTTTCGCCCATCATATTGCTGGCAATGTTTGCAGCCTGCTCAACAACCTCTATGCCTCGCCACACATCGCCTTTAGCATCCACTAAAATCTTACCCGTTTCATGAGAAAGCAGTGTGGCAAGCTCATCATGATGTTCTTTGAGAAGGTGCTGATAACGAAGCATGACTCTGGCACGCTCGGATACTGCCACTTCCTTCCAGGATTGGAATGTCTCTTTCGCATTATCAATGGCGGCTTCCATCTCGTGATCCGTTGAGCAGGGAACGTACGCAATGACATCATTAGTGGCAGGATTGGTCACCTCAACCCAATCCGAAGTTTGAGATTCACGAAACTCTCCACCAATAAACAAGGGAACCAAACGAGTCATCATTTACTCCTTTCTGATTTCAATTAAAGCGGTATTTCAATGCCTATCGCCGTTGCCTCTCCACCACCGATACAAAGTGACGCAACGCCTCGCATCACTTTTTTGGCGTCTAGATCACCGTCGGTACCTAAAGCTTGTAGCTGACGCAAACTATGAATCAATGTCACCAGAATTCGTGCGCCACTTGCGCCTATCGGATGCCCGAGTGCACACGCTCCGCCTTTAATATTGACTTTGCTTATATCAAGCCCAAGTTCTGCTACCGCGATTTGTGTCACGACAGCAAAGGCTTCATTTATCTCCCACAGATCCACTTCGTCAATTGACCAATCCAACTGGGACAACAACTGTTCAATCGCATAAACGGGAGCCAAAGTATATTCAGCAGGTTTTCTGGCGTGTGTGGCGTGAGACTTGATAACGGCGAGTGGCTCAAGACCTTGGTGGAGCGCAGTCTCTTCATCCATTAGAACAAGCGCTGCAGCGCCATCGGAAATCGCACTCGAATTAGCAGCGGTCACCGTGCCTTTTTTATCAAATGCAGGTTTGAGTTGAGGGATTTTATCCAGATCAATCGAGCGCGGGTGCTCATCGTAATCCAGCGTTCCTTGTTCAGACTTGGTGTTGAGTTCAATCGGTGAGAGCTCGTCGGAAAATAAGCCTCGCTCTTGAGCTTCCAACGCACGTTTTGCCGACATCACTGCCCATTCGTCCATTTGCTCTCTGGTGAACTTAAGCCTGTCTGCGACGTGCTGAGCATAAACACCCATTAAGTGCCCTTCGTACGCATCTTGCAATCCATCGAGAAACATGTGGTCATACGTCGACTGGTGGCCCATGCGCATTCCCTTTCTCGCCTCTTTCAATAAATACGGCGCATTGGTCATACTCTCCATACCACCAGCAATGGCAGTTCGAATCGTTCCAGCTTTGATAAGATCGTGCGCCAACATGACGCTCTTCATGCCGGAACCACACACTTTATTGATAGTCGTGCAACCTACATTCATGGGTAAATCCGCACCAATTGCCGCTTGTCTCGCCGGGGCTTGCCCACACCCCGCAGGTAGCACACATCCCATGAAAACTTCATCTACAGATGTCACATTCACTTCATGCATCGCAGCCTTTATCGCTTGTGCACCTAATTGGGGAGCGGAGTAAGTTTGCAACTTTCCTTGAAAGCGCCCGATCGGCGTTCTCTTCGCGCTGACAATCCAGATGTCTTTTTCCATGATTCGCATTCCCTTGAGGTATATGTGAACACTAGACTGACTGATAACGCCCTTGCATGACATTGCTTACCAAGCGCTACGCCAGTCTTTGTCGCCCTTTCTCACTGACAAACTTTCATACTGCGATTTCTTGACGTTTACGTAAGCATAGCACTAGCCTTTACAATGAGATGAAAAAACACACCAAGTAGGCATTTATCTCTTAAAATTTGCGTTCGGCCTTTCCTTTGAAGGTTCGATTTCCAGAAACTGGATTTTTATTCGAGGTAAGTATGTTATGGAAAAATACAAAATCAGTGACCTCGCCAAGGAGTTTGATATTACCACTCGCAGTATCCGGTTTTATGAGGACGTAGGTCTGATTGAACCAGAGCGAAAAGGCAACATGCGCGTTTATCAACGCAGAGATAAAATTCGTCTCAAACTGATTTTAAGAGGGAAACGGCTCGGTTTTTCACTGGCAGAAATTCGTGAACTTTTCGAGCTTTATGACATGCAACAAACCGAAGGACAGTTATTGAAAATGCTCAATATCATTGAAGAGAAACAAGCCGTCCTACAACAGCAACTCAATGACATCAGCGTCGTAATGGCAGAGTTGAATGCCGCTAAAGAACGCTGTATTCAAACACTCAAAAGCAAAGAGACATAACCGCTATACTCAAATAGCGACACTGCAATCGGCTTTTCCACCTTACCTCTGATATCGGGAGACGTTATGAAAAGCACCTACGCCCCACTGAATTTCGGACTTGGTGATACCATCGATATGCTCCGAGACCACGTTAATGCCTTTGCTACGGAACATATTGCTCCCATCGCCGCAGATATAGACCGCGATAACCAGTTTCCGAACCATTTGTGGCCTTTGTTTGGAGAAATGGGGCTGCTCGGTGTCACCGTCGATGAAGAACTTGGTGGTGCAGGCATGGGATACCTTGCTCACGTTGTGGCGATGGAAGAGATCAGCCGAGCCTCTGCCTCCGTCGCTTTAAGCTACGGCGCTCATTCCAATCTGTGCGTCAATCAGATTTTTCGCAATGGCACGCCTTCTCAACGCAAGAAATACCTTCCCAAACTCATCGATGGTACGCACGTTGGCGCCCTAGCTATGAGTGAGCCCAATGCCGGTTCAGACGTGATAAGCATGCAACTGAAAGCGGAGAACAAGGGCGACCATTTTGTACTGAATGGCAACAAAATGTGGATCACCAACGGTCCCGACGCTGACATAGTGGTGCTTTACGCTAAAACGGATGTCAATGCAGGTTCACGAGGTATTACCGCATTCATTGTTGAACGCAACGTCGAAGGTTTCAGCCATGCTCAAAAGCTGGATAAACTAGGCATGAGGGGCTCGAACACTTGCGAACTTGTGTTTAACAATTGCGTAGTGCCGAAAGAGAATATTCTTGGCGAGCTGAATCAAGGCGTCGAGGTGTTAATGAGTGGGCTGGATTACGAGCGCGTCGTCCTCGCTGCCGGACCACTCGGGATAATGCAAGCTTGCATGGACATTGTGGTCCCGTACGTACATGAACGAGAGCAGTTTGGAAAATCCATTGGCGAGTTTCAGTTAGTTCAGGGCAAGATCGCCGATATGTACTCTCGAATGAGTGCAGCAAAAGCGTATGTATATACCGTCGCAGCGGCTTGTGATCGAGGTAACGCAACGCGTAAAGATGCCGCAGGAGCGATTCTGTACAGTGCAGAACTCGCCACACAAATGGCACTTGATGCAATACAGTTGCTCGGTGGGAATGGCTACATCAATGAATACCCTGCTGGTCGTTTGCTACGTGATGCAAAGCTTTATGAAATCGGCGCGGGTACCTCAGAGATTCGCCGCATGTTAATAGGCCGAGAACTGTTCGAAGAATCTCGCTAAAGGAACATACGACAAGGAAGTCATTATGGCCATTATCAAAAGTAAAACTAAGCCAACTGACGAGTTATTTCTTTCCAATAAAGCTGCGATGGAAACGTTGGTCACTCAACTGAATCAACATATCGAGACCATCAAACAAGGAGGCGGTGAAAAAGCCATTCAGCACCAGAGGCAAAAAGGAAAACTCCCCGCACGAGAACGCATCGCGCGCTTGCTTGATGACAACACTGATTTTCTTGAAATTAGCCAGTTTGCCGCCTGGCAAGTGTATGACGAATCCATCCCCTGCGCTGGCGTTATCGCCGGCATTGGTTTCATAGCGGGGATTCAATGTATGGTCATCGCCAACGATGCTTCGGTAAAAGGCGGAACCTACTACCCACTCACGGTAAAAAAACACCTTAGAGCGCAAGAGATAGCCCAACGTTGCCAACTCCCCTGCGTATACTTGGTGGACTCCGGTGGCGCAAATCTCCCTCATCAGTCCGACGTCTTCCCCGACAAAGAACACTTTGGTCGCATTTTCTTTAACCAAGCGAGGATGTCAGCAAAAGGCATCCCTCAGGTTGCTGTTGTGATGGGGCTTTGCACTGCTGGGGGCGCATATGTTCCTGCCATGGCGGATGTGTCCATTATGGTCAAAGAGCAAGGCACCATATTTTTGGCGGGACCGCCTCTAGTTAAAGCGGCCACTGGCGAAGTCGTGACGGGTGAAGAGCTCGGCGGGGCAGACGTGCATTGTCGTAAATCTGGTGTTGCTGATTATTACGCTGAAAATGATGAGCATGCCCTAATGCTTGCCCGAGAAGCCATTGCCAATGCCAATAGAGCGAAACCGATTAAGCCGGAAAACACCGTGCTACCTCCCCGCTACGATGCTGAAGAAATCTACGGAATCGTGAATGCCAACTTACGACTATCATTCGACGTTCGAGAAATCATTGCCCGCATCGTCGATGATTCTGATTTTGACGAATTCAAAGCCTTGTACGGCAGAACGTTAGTATGTGGCTTTGCTCGCGTTCACGGACACTTGATCGGCATTGTGGCAAACAACGGCATCTTGTTTTCTGAATCGGCACAAAAAGGCGCGCACTTTATTGAACTTTGCGCCAAACGGAAAACACCGCTTCTCTTTCTCCAAAACATTACCGGATTTATGGTTGGGAAAAAGGTGGAAGAAGAAGGCATCGCAAAACATGGCGCCAAGCTGGTGATGGCCGTCGCTTGTGCTGACGTACCAAAGTTTACCGTAATCATCGGTGGGTCGTACGGCGCTGGCAATTATGGCATGTGCGGCCGAGCTTATGATCCAACCATGATGTGGATGTGGCCGAACGCTCGTATTTCTGTGATGGGCGGAGAACAAGCGGCAGGCGTCTTAACACAAGTTCGAAAAGACGCGAAGGAACGCCAGGGAGAAGCGTGGTCAGAGCAAGAAGAACACACTTTTAGAGAATCAATCATAGACTTGTATGAAACACAAGGACATCCCTATTTTGCGAGCGCTCGGCTATGGGATGACGGAATTATTGACCCCAAACAAACGCGTCAGGTGTTGAGTCAAGCGCTAACGGCAGCATTAAATGCCCCCATTCCTGATAGCGAGTTTGGCGTCTTCAGAATGTAAATATCCAGAGATAAATTAAGGAAGTAAGTATGCAGGAAATGCAACCAAGCATTATTCCCAACGCCCAAAGACAAGATGATGTTCTTTGGCATGTCGATGACAATGGCGTAGCGACCATCACTCTAAACAGAACAGCCAAACACAATGCTTTTGACGCTTGTACGATCGACTTGCTGATCCACCGCCTAGATTATCTCGCTTTACGAACGGATGTGCGATGCTTGGTATTAAAAAGTAACGGCAAGCACTTTTCATCCGGGGCCGACCTGAATTGGATGCAGTCGATGGCCGACAGCACGAGGCAAGATAATTTCGTTGATGCCCAAAACTTGGCAAGACTCATGGAAACACTAGATTCGTTCCCTCAACCCACCATCGCGGTTGTACAAGGCTCCGCTTACGGCGGCGCGCTGGGATTGATTTGTTGCAGTGATATCGCCATCGCGAGCCAATGTGCTAACTTTTGCTTAAGTGAAGTTAAGCTGGGTTTAGTTCCGGCAACCATTGCGCCTTACGTCATGCGCGCGATGGGGAATCGACAAGCTAGACGCTATATCTTAAGTGGTGAAGTCATTTCAGCCGAGGATGCCGAACGGTTTGGTATTGTGCATGAAGTGAAAGAAGCCAAACAACTTGAAAGTGCGGTCGATAGCGTGATCAAGACGTTACTACTTAATAGCCCAGATGCGATGCGTAAAGCGAAAACGCTCTGTCACCAATGTCATCAAAACCCCATCGATCAACAACTGATTCACTATACTAGCAAGCTCATTGCGGACATTAGGGTATCGCCACAAGGCCAAGATGGCTTGCAAGCGTTTCTTGAAAAACGAAGCCCAAGTTGGGTAACCAAATCACAGGACAAGTAATGCTGCCTTCCAAAGTAAATATTGTCGAAGTAGGTCCACGAGATGGGTTGCAAAATGAGTCTCCTGTTGCGACCCAGACTAAAATCCGGTTGATCAACTTACTCTCTGATACTGGGCTAACGCATATTGAGGCGGGCTCTTTTGTTTCGCCCAAATGGGTGCCACAAATGGCGGACTCAACAGAGGTCATGAAAGCAATAACAAGGCGAAATCATGTTACTTATTCTGCCCTGACACCAAACCTAAAAGGCTTCGAACAAGCCTTGGAGGCTGGTGCCAATCAGGTCGCAATTTTCACTTCATCATCAGAAGGATTCTGCCAACACAATATCAATTGCTCGATTGCAGAAAGTTTAACTCGCTTCGAGCCTGTAATGCGATTAGCCACCAAACACGGCATCCCTGTTCGAGGTTATCTATCCTGCGTTGCCGATTGCCCTTATGACGGTCCGACGGCCCCTAAACAGGTGGCGAGCGTGACCAAATCCCTCATCGATTTAGGGTGCTATGAGGTGTCTCTAGGTGACACCATCGGCACAGGCACGCCAAATCGAATTGCAGCCATGCTGGAAGCCGTCATGTTGGTTACACCTCTCCCCCAACTTGCTGTCCATTTCCACGATACATGGGGACAAGCGCTCGCCAATATTCATCAAGCATTAAGTATGGGCATCAATACCATCGACAGTAGTGTAGCTGGGCTGGGTGGATGCCCATACGCTCATGGGGCCTCGGGGAATGTCGCGACGGAGGATGTACTGTATTTATGCCAAGGATTAGGGATCGAAACGGGGATCGACTTGGAGCTGTTAGCAAAAGCTGGCTGGATGATCAGCGAAGAGCTTAATCGAGAACCCACGTCAAAAGTATCGCTAGCTTTGCGTAACCGTATGACATCTCTAACATAAGACGTTTATTAAACCTCGTAGTTTGCTTTAATACCAATATCAAAATGAAGTGGCATCCGCCACTTTGATATAGACAGGAAACCCATAATTAAGCCAGACAACACTGTTGCAATATTCGCTACCGTCAGTATTTCGAAACAAAACGCAAAGGTTGCGATGGCAAGTAGCACTGGCACCGCTTTCAAGCCTGGAACTTTAAAACAAAAGGACTCTTTCAGCGCCACACCGGAAAAAGTGACAAAGACAAAACCAAGAGAAAGCCACACGCTGGATAAGTCTGGATCGCTCACCATGAAGAGCAGTCCCACCCAAGTTGACCAGCTGATGACAGTACGCACAGTTTTACTGTAGACATGGATATTTGCTGCAGTTAATACGCCTGCAATGGCGATGAGCAGCAACACATTTCGATCATAAAATGCCGAACCTTCAATAAGGTGCAAACCCGATATCGTCATCGCGATAAGTCCAAAGGCAAATACGCTAATTCCTAAACGGTATAAACAGACACTTAAAATATCTAAAAAGTCTAGTGATTCCTGATGCTCAGTATTGGCCATGCTTCACTCCTAAATTGTTCCCTACCCAAACCTCTTGAAGCTACCTAGGGATAGACAAACGAAATCGCCCGCCAGTACGGTAAATAATAAGAGAAAATAAGATAAGCACACAGCCAACTAGCTTATTTGCCGTTAGCACTTCGCCATACCACAGCACGCTTAGAATGACGGTCCAAACTGGCTCTAATATCATGATCAAGGCAGCATTACCTGCCTGAACAAATTTTTGCCCCATGGTTTGCATTACGTAACGCAAGCTCGTCGCTAGCAAAGTGCTCAACGCGAACCACCACCAAATGGAGGAGTCAACCTCTGCCGGAAAAGACTCCATAAAGAAAGAAACCAACAAACCTAAACAACCAGCAGAAAAAAGCTGCACGCAAGTAAGCAGCAACACAGGCAATTTTTGAGAATATTTACTGTTCACATTAAAGTGAAGCGCCAGAACCAGTGCCGCCCCAAGAAACCAAAATTGACTGGCCGATTGCTTCCAGCCGCCAACTAAAGAGAGACAGGCGAGACCTAATACCGCGATAGGCAAAGAAAGCCAGAAAATTCGTTGTGGTCGTTGACGAAACATAACCCACGCAACAATAGGCACAAATAGCATGGAGAGACTCATGATAAATGCGCCTTCTCCGAGCGTGTCGCTGATGGAGATGGCGTAAATCCATGTCATAACGGCACTGCCTAACAGGAGCCCGACACCACCAGCAGAAAGCACATCTTTCAAATTCGCTTTCAGCAAAGGTCTATAACACAACGGCAGCAGACAGAGCGATGCAATAGTAAATCGCGCCCCGATAAAGCCGAAAGGTGGTAAACCCTGTATTGTTTCCTTAGAAAAGATCCAACCAAGTGCCGCGATCATCGTTGTCGCAACCAGAATAACCGTCGCTTTGCGTTCTGAGTTAAACATAAGTACTCACAAAATATGGAACACAGTATCGCAGCAAGGGAAGTTTGCTGCGCTATTGTATCAATTTGAAAGGAGTTTCTGTCGAGCGGAAGTGAAAGCCCGATTCTCTCCTGTGTTGTTGTTAAGCAGATTGAAGTTCTGCGGTCGGATACATTAAAGGCAGGTAAAGTCTTAAGGCAAGCGTTTTCGTATACTAAATTGCCTAAGCATCTTATGCACTAAACAAACTGGCTAAAACTTGGACCGGATGTCGAACGACCTCCCCTTCAAAACGCTTAACCTGACTGCGACAGGAATACCCCGTGGCTAACACACGCTCAGTGGGCAGGTTCTTTATATTCGGTTTCCAACTCAGCTGATAAATAGCTTCAGACGTACTTTTCTTATCCACTTCATGGCCGAATGTCCCTGCCATGCCACAACATCCCGTAGGTATCACATGCAGCTTTAAGCCAAAGTGATGAAAAATAGACTGCCAAGATTTCTCAGTCTCCGGGATTTTGGTCTTTTCTGTGCAATGCGCCATCAAATACCAAGGTTCTTCGTCTGATACACTTACTGGCGGCCATTCATTGAGTGTATCCACGAGCCAATCATGAGCCGTATTAACTGTAAACTCGCCCCGCTTTTCTTTTAGAGCCTGACGGTATTCATCGCGATAACAAAGTACTAAGGCTGCATCGATACCGATCATAGGAATTTCAAGCTCAGCAACTTGGTTGAGAAAATCCGAGGTGTTTTGTGCATTTCTGGCGAATGCCTTAAGGAAACCTTTTACATGTTGAGCTTTCCCATTGGGTTTGAAAGGCAGAACAACAGGGTGTTTCCCTAACCGCTGCAATAACTGAATAAAGTCCGCAACCAACTCGGCTTCATAAAAGCTGGTAAATGGATCTTGAACAATCAAGACGTAATTTTGCTTCACTTCTGGGGAAAGCGATTCTAGATACGCAAAGTCGAACGGGCTCACGCCAAGTGCCTGACATCGACTTTGCAACGTAGGGATCGATAGCACTGGCGAATCAACAAAACCGATGGATGTCTCTAATACTTGCGTAACAGGCCTACTAGATGCAATTCGATTAACCAGCTTGGGGGCTTTTGCCATAACCGGCAGCAGTTGCTCAATATTCGACACCAGATAGTCGCGCAGAGGTCTGCGATAACGCGAGTGATAAACGTGTAAAAAACGTGCTCTAAAATCAGGCACATCAACTTTAACAGGACACTGACTCGCACACGCTTTGCACGCTAGACAACCGTTCATCACCTCATAAACTTCATGCGATAAATCATCAGATGCGGGGCGAGATATCAACTTACTCAGCTTCTGAGTCAAAAGCTTAACCGATAATGTTTGATTGAGAAGCTGTTGTTCGTTAGCGAGCAAATCGAAGCCACTGTCATTAAGGCGACGCAGCCATTCACGCATTATCCCAGCCCTCCCTTTCGGAGAGTGGCGACGATCGGCTGTCACTTTAAATGATGGACACATTGGGCTATCAGAATCGTAATTAAAACACAGCCCATTGCCATTGCAAGACAGCACGGGCTTAAGCGACTCTCGGACTGCTACGGGGATCTGACGATCATAGTAGCCACGCTTGGTCGCTGTGACTTTTACCATTTCAGCGTCGCTATTCAGTGGTGTGCAAATCTTCCCCGGATTCATTTTATTGTCTGGGTCAAACGCCGCTTTAATGCGCCTTAATTCAGTAAAGAGCTCATCACCAAAGAAGGCAGGTCCATATTCTGAGCGATATCCTTTACCGTGCTCTCCCCACATTAAGCCATTGTATTTTGCCACCAGCGCGACCACATCATCGGATAGTTGATGCATCAACGCTTCCTGCTCAGGGTCACACATATCGAGCGCCGGACGCACGTGAAGGACGCCAGCATCCACATGACCAAACATGCCATAATGCAGGTTATTGCGGTCTAGCAACGTACGAAATTCCGCGATAAAGTCCGCCAAATTTTCAGGCGGCACACAGGTATCTTCCGCGAATGCAATCGGCTTTGCCTGACCTTTGGTCGCGCCAAGCAGCCCAACCGCTTTCTTGCGCATGCCATAAATGGCCAGGATGTCTTGGGGTTCACGACAGACTTGATAACCGATGATACCACTGCGTCGGTGAGCCATTTCTTTATCGAGAATTGAAAGTAAGCGTTCAACTTTATCTTCAATATCATCGCTGTGACTGCCTGCGAACTCGACAAAGTTAATCCCTTGCATCTCTTTGCCCTGCACATCTGAGATCGCGTGTTTTACCGAGTGCCAGACTATGTCTTCTCTTGCAAGATTAAGCACCTTTGCATCAACCGTCTCTACCGATAGCGCCTCTGCTTCGACCATCAAGGGAGCATTTCGCAATGCAGAATCAAAACTATCGTATTTAACGTTCACTAACCGTCGCGTGGTAGGTATTCGCGTAAGATTAAGCTTGGCTTCAGTGATAAAAGCTAACGTACCTTCAGAGCCACATAATATTCTCGTGACGTCAAACTCTTCACTCTTGTCGTTTATGGCATTTTTTAGGTCATAACCAGTAAGAAATCGATTCAGAGGAGGAAACTTATCCAGAATCTGTTGACGCTTGTCTCGACAAACTTCCTCCGTAATTTTTAACGCTCGCGATACTGCATCACTGTTTAACCATTTGTTTTGTTGAATTGCTTCGGTATCGATTACCGAACCATCCGCCAATATGGCTTTGAGCGCCAACACATGATCCGAGGTTTTACCATATTGCAAAGAGCCTTGGCCTGATGCATCGGTATTAATCATCCCACCTAATGTTGCGCGGTTGCTGGTCGACAGATCTGGCGAGAAGAAATAACCATAAGGGCGAACGATGTCGTTGAGTTGATCTTTGACTATCCCTGTTTCCACTCTCACCCAGCCTTCCTGCTCGTTAATCTCTAACACTCGATTCATGTAGCGAGAAAGGTCAACCACAATCCCCGAGTTCAATGATTGTCCGTTGGTGCCCGTTCCGCCTCCTCTGGGCGAAAAGGTCAGGTGCTTAAATTCATCACGTGCACTGACCTTGCCAAGTATTACCACATCATGATGGTTGGCAGGAAAGACGACCGACAACGGAAGTTGCTGGTAGACGCTGTTGTCAGTCGCCATACTCAATCGAGTGGTATAGCGAGCATCAGTATCCCCCTTGAAACCAAGCTGTTTAAGGGTGTTAAAGAACTTGATAACCACAGGATCAGAGGAAACCTGTAGCGGAAGTGCAGGAAGCATAATTTGAATCGGTGCCTTACGGTTGTCTTTTTAGGTTCGTAACATGAATGCGGAGTTAAAAGTGGTAGAGGCGCTTGGGGTTATCGACCAGAATCTTGCCAAACAGTGTCGTATCTTGCGTCCAGTGCCACAAGGTATCTAACAGCTGGCCATCATTTGGCATCTCAGCAGCAAAACATGGGTGAGGCCAATCCGAGCCCCAGACGCATTGCTCTTCATTCGCTTCTAACAAAGCTTGAGCAAACGAAGAAACGTCATCATAAGGCGGTGATTGAGGCGACAAACGATACGGTGCCGACAATTTTGTCCACACTTTCCCTTCGGCCTTAAGCTTCAATAAGGTTTGAAAACCAGGATGAGAAATCAGCTTGTTTGTTGGCATATGTCCAAGATGATCAATCACTACTGGCACGGGTAAAGCCCTTAATCGCTGATATAAGTCATCAAACTGCGAAACATCAATTAAGCATTGAAGGTGCCAGTGTCGCTCTGCAAGGCGAGCCGCTAAACGTTCAACATCACGCCACTCAATACCACCTTTAAACAGCAAATTCATCCGCACCCCACAAAATCCCGCTTCTTGTAGCTCATCCAGCGTTTGCTCGGAAACATCCGCATCCACGACCGCGACGCCTTTGTAGTCGTAACCTTGCTGGCGCAAATACCGCAATGTATCAAGATGCAACTGGTTGTCATTGCCATACACACTCGGCTGAACCAGCACGCCATGACGGATGCCTAATTGCTGGTGCAAATGCAGGTACGCGCCGACGCTGGCATCAGGTGGCGTGTAGGTTCGCGTTTCACAGTACGGATAACGTGAAGAAAAAACGTGGGCGTGACAATCAACCGCGCCTTCAGGAATCGCGATTGTTGGTTTATTTACAAATGGGTCCGCCGCTTCACAAAATGGAATTATGCTCATCGAAAATCATCCTGTCAGAAAGGTAGAGGTGCCATCAACGAAAGCACCTCTTGAAAACTTAACTGAAGTTCTCACTCAACCAGTTCGCGATCACGCCAGAGAACTGAATAAACTTAGGATCGTCGTCCAACATCCACTCGGTGTGACCACCTTCAGGCAGTAAGAATAGAGATTTCGGCCCAGGGTATTTCGCGTACAGCGACTTTGCTTCGGTCACTGGGTGAAGGTCGTTTTCTGCACCGTGCGCAATCAAGATTGGCGCGTCTGCAAATCGCTCGTCCAGTAGAGCTTCCGGTTTGAAATTGATGAGAGAATCCGCAAAATCCAGATCAGATGTCACGCCGTAGCCCGGCGCTTTGACCAGTTCAGTGAATACATATTCGCGGCTTACTGGATCAAGCGGGTAGATTTCAAATGGATCAATCCCCTGCTTTTCTCCACCAAGAGCAAGACGTGTACGCTCTTCTAACATAAATTGACGGAACGCTTTCCAACCGTGCTCACCACGTTGAGCAACCTGAACACGTACCGCATCATAAAAGCCGTTCATGGAGATAAGGCCATCAATCGCATCTTGGCAAACGCGGTAAGCATCAAGAATTAATCCCCCCGCCATGCCCCAGCCAGCCAGTACGACTTTGCGGCCTTCCTCGTCAGCGCGCTTTTTCACAACCGCAACCGCGTTGGCGATGTCGCGTACTTGTTCATCCAAAATAACTCGCTCACGAATACCCTCAGATTCGCCAAAGCCACGGTAGTCAAATCCGAATACTGTAAAGCCCTTCGCAGTTAAGGCTCTCGCGTAACGCTCTGGGTGAATATTTTTTTGCCCAGTAAAGCCTGAGCAGACAATAACGATCGGTAAGTCTGGGTTGTTAACGTTCTCGTCAGTAAAGAAAGCGCCATCAAGGCGTAGACCATCACTAATTACTGGGGCTTTTTGTTCAATCATAATTATCTCGTCCAAATGAATGTGTATGCTCGACAAAGAACTCCTTGTCTTAAGTCACATCATGTTCGAATTTTGATAGCAATAATTTAACAATTGCGACATTCTTATCCAGAAATACGACATAGATGAACTGCCCACTTGGTGACCACAGAGAATGAAAACGACACACACGTATCGCATTGGTTTTTTCCTTATTCCTGATTTTTCGATGCTCTCTTTTTCGGCGGTTATCGAACCTCTTCGAATGGCCAACCGCCTCGCTGGTTGCGATTTGTATCAGTGGGATATTTATGGATTCGAAGATAAAGAAGTGTCGGCCAGTAATGGCGTTTCATTCTCGCCAACACAGTCAATCAACAACATTGCTCATTTAGACTTGCTGCTGGTTGTGGCAGGTATTGGCGCCCATGTTGCTGCTGCGAGTGGCTCGGTGAATCAGTGGTTAAAACAGGCGCTTCGTCAAGGCATCGCCGTGGGCTCGACTTCGACAGGCAGCGTGTTGTTAGCAAAAGCTGGCCTGTTAAAAAACAAAACGTGTACCGTGCATTGGGAGTCCGCCAACAGCCTGGCAGAGGAGTTTCCAAACATTAACGTGACCAGTGAGTTGTACGAATTCGACCCACGCACACCAACTTGTTCGGGCGGCTTAGCCGGTTTGGATATGATGCTTCATTTAATTACAAACCAACATGGGAGCGACTTGGCGAATCAAGTGGCTGAGCAATGCATTCACCCTGCGATTCGACCAGCGCATGATAAACAGCGGATGTCGTTAATCCGTAAGCACAACATCCGCCACCCGCGCCTGCTCGACGCTGTAGAGATCATGGAAGCCAACATGGAAGAACCGCTAAAATGCTATGAAATTGGCGAACAAGTAGGGTTATCGGTCAGGCAGATGGAGAGGTTATTTTTGCAATACTTGCAAGACAAACCAGGCAATTACTACCTTCAACTGCGCTTAGAACGTGCTCAACATTTGTTGTTGCAAACCATGCTGTCCATCACCCAAATCAGCACCGCTTGTGGGTTCAGTTCTACATCGTATTTTGCGCGCTGCTACAAAAAACGCTATGAAAAAACGCCGCGTGAAGAGCGACGTTTAGCTTAAGATTGAGTAAGAGAAAAGAAGTTCGATCTCTTCGATCTCATCGTGATGTGTCAGGCGACGTGTCAGACGGCTTATCAGACAACGTGCCTTGGTAAAGCAGTGATAGCCAAGCAAGTACCTGCTCTTTACTGGCTTTATCAAGTTGCAAACAGCCCTCTTCTATCTCTGACACGCGTGAAGCGGACAATTCTTTCTCTGCCAAAGTATAAAACTTACCTCGCATCTCGTCTCGACTGAGCGGATTTTCAGGATTACCTCGCGCAATACAGGGAGGCGAAGTCAGTTTGTCGCCATTTTTCAACGTCACCACGACATGCGCCCAGCGTTCGGCTGGAAACTTATCATTGTAAGCAGGCTCTTCAATTAACTTCATCCGCTCCGTAATTGCCAAGCGAGCAGGATCTTTCAGTCCTTTGGTAACGGCTTCTACCGTGACCGTATTATCCATGACCACACTCGCGACTGAAAATGGCAAACTGTACTGAGCCTGCTCGGTTGTCTCAGGGCGCTTGGTATGCAGGCACACCGCCTGGTGAAAGCTGTGAACTTCGATAAGTTCAATCTCATCAGGTTTTAGTTTATTTTCTTGTTGCAGTGCTCTCACCGCTTCAACCGCAGGTTGAGCCCAACGACAAACCGGATAAGGTTTAAAGTATTGCTCCAGGATATACCAGCGCTGTCCTAAATCTGCCCACAAAGCGTGAGTTTGTTGGTCCAGCAGAGTCACGGCTGGCGCGCCAGTAAATCCCTCTTCTGCCAGCTCTGCACTGGCAAAGCCCGCCATCGCTCCCCAGCCAGAGCCGTCTTTGAGCATGGTTGGATGTTCAATACAACGCATCATTTGGCTGCGCGGGCCATAGAACTCGGCGATGCCGAGCGCATGCTCTGTTTGTGCATCCGTTAAGCCTTTTCTTCTTGCAGACACCGCAGCGACGCCCAACGTATTCCAAGCACCAGAAGTATGGTAGTCACAAGCGGTTTGATGCAGCGCGATTCCGGCGCGAGTTGCTATTTCGTAGCCAATGACGAGGGACGTTAATAACTCTTCTCCCGTAACTGCTGACCCATGCATACTGGCGAGCAGCCCCGGCAAAACAGCGACGCCAACATGGCCTTTCGTCAGGACTTGGCCGTCGTGCGCGTCCATACTGTCAATCAACATTCCGCCATATAGAGTTGCCCCACAACCACTGGCCGTGTGATCAGAAAACAGCATCGGCGTATCACCGGCAAACTGCTTCTGCGCGAGTTTGGCTACCATGTTTTGCAGCTGCGTCGCTTTACCAGCTGCGGCGACACCTAACAAATCCAAGACGCAATACTTCGCTTGTTCAATAACGTCAGCAGGAAGCTGTTCAAAGGTTAGTTCGTGAATAAATCGATGAATAGATTGCATCATCTACTGCTCCAGTTTTAGCGTTTTGCCTTCGACAATAGCGTTGTGATCAATGGTGTATTGCTGTCTCGCATGGTAGGCAGCTCGAATCTGGCTTTATCAATATCGTCCAATGACAAGGTTGCAGTTATCAAGGTTTCACTGTCTTCTGCCTGCGCCAAGAGCTCACCCGTTGCAGACAAAATACAGCTTCCTCCCCAAAACCACGCTTCGCCCTCTGGCCCGTAACGATTGGCCATCAAAACTGGGGTTCCGTAGAGCACCGCATAGAATTTAACGTTAACTAACCAGTTGTCTTCATTGGAAAAATCTTTACTGACAATACTGCTGGCCGAGTTGATCGGCGCAAGCAAGATTTCAGGCTTATCGAGTAATGCGCAATGAACCAAAGGTGGATTCCATAAATCGGCACAAATTAAAACCGAGCCTCGCCAATTATCATCAAGAGAAACGCTGGTGGTGGCATCTCCCGAATGAAACCACTTGCCCTCTTCAAGCCCACCATAGGTTGGTAAATTGATTTTGCGATGCACAGCAACCACCGTACCACCGAGCAACCAAGCCATCGCGTTGTAGTATTCTCCCGGAGCGGCCTGTTCCACAAAGCCGACAATCACGGACATGTGCGGTGCAAGTTGCGCAAGATCTTTAAGCCGAGCATCATCACGCTTCATGGCAACTTCACGCACTGAGGATTGGAGCTGGTATCCGGTCAAGGAGAGTTCAGGAAACAGCAATAGCTGCGACCCTAAGGCCGCAGCTTGCTTTATGTAATCCTGATGAGTATTCAGATTAGCATTCACATCGCCTAACTGGGCGTTGATTTGGGCCACACTGACTTGCAGGATAGTCATGGTATTACCCCAAGTTATGCTCAGATAGGAACTGGCTTGCGACTTCTGAGATCGAACGTCGCTCCACATCAACTTGTTGATTCAATGTCGACATCGTATCGCCATCGATCGCCGCAGAAAGTGCGTTCATTTGGTCGGCAAGGTCTGGGTTCGCATCTAGCGTTTCTTGGCGAACCACAGGAGTGATCGCGTAATCAGGGAAGAACTGTTTGTCATCCGTTAAAACGGTAAAACCGAATGCTTTGATACGACCATCTGTTGCAAATACAAGCGCAGCATCGACTTCTTTCCCTTTTAGCGCATCATAAGTTAACCCAGTATCCATGCGTTTCACTTGGTCACGTGAAGCTTTGAATTTGTAGGTTTTCTGTAAAGGTCGGAAGCCATCTTTTCGTGCATAGAATTCCGCATTCAAAGCAATGGTCATTGGCGGGTCTTGGCGCATTTGCTCGGCGAAGTCGGATAAGGTTGAAATGCCACGTTGTTTCGCATCGTCACTGCGCATAGCGAGCGCGTAGGTGTTGTTCGCTTTTGAAGGATTAAGCCAAACTAGGCCTTTCTTGGCATCCAGTTCCTTAACGCGTTGATACACTTGCTCTGCTGGGAGCTTGTCTTTGACTTTGTTGTAAATGATCAGTGATGTGCCCGTGTATTCCCAATAAAGATCAATCTGGCCGTTTTCTTGCGCTTTACGCAAAACCGCACTGCCCATGCCCGAACGCTTATCAACGTCGTAGCCTTTTTTGGTTAAATATTGAGACGTAATTTCCGTTAAAAGCTGTTGTTCTGTAAAGTTTTTACCACCTACGACGATTTCCGCAGATGCGTGAAAACTTGAAAGCAGTACACCAACGGCCAGCAAGCGGCGAGTAATTTGCTTCAACATGTTTGACTCCTGTCTGTGTTAATTTTTAGGATTGTTATTGTCTAGCTCTAATAGGGTTACAGCCTTTAGGTACAGTGACATAGGAAACGGCTCCTACCACACTGTCGATAGCGATAGCCAGCATCGCTGTAGGAATAGCGCCTGCGAGCATCATGATGGGTTCATCCAGATCAATACCGGTAAAAATGAGCTCCCCTAACCCACCGCCACCAATTAAGAAGGCCAGTGGAACGGTGCCCACGTTGACAGCTAACGCCGTGCGGATACCGGCAAAAATGACGAACAGCGCATTAGGAATTTCAACCTGAAACAACATTTGTAACTCGGTCATACCAATGCCTGACGCCGCTTCTTTTAAATGAGCGGGCACTTCTTTCAGCCCGATGTAGGTGTTTCTGACAATCGGCAACAACGAGGCAATCGTCAGTCCAAATACCGCAGGCACGGTGCCAATGCCAAGAAAGCTCATTGCCAGCGCGAGAATGGCTAAAGTAGGAATCGTGGTCCCCACATTCAAAACCTGCATCGCCGATTCTGCGACTTTCTGAAAACGGGGACGGCTGAGCAATACGCCGACGGGAATCGCGATTAGGATCGCCAACCCACCAGACAGCAGCACCAGTTCAATGTGCTGAACCGTCAAATAAACAATGTCTTCTTGGTAGTAGAGGAAATCGTCGATCGTACCCGCGCCTTGTAAATAAATACCCAACGCAAAGACACACGCCAATAAAACGAAATAGTAGGTTTGTTTGAGCTGATTGGTCACGATGCCTCCTTAGCCTGATGCAATGGCTGCGGCTGACTAGGAGAGGTATCGCGCTGATAAGTTGCACCGAGATAATGGGTAATGCCGCGCTGTGTGACTTCGCCCACTAAGCGGCCATTCTCGTCAACACACGGCATCCAAACAATGTCGTGCGTGAACATCTTCGATGCGACTTTACGCAGATCATCCGTGGTTCGGGCGATTGTTTTCAGGCCGACATAATGTTCGCCGCAGTACCCCTTCATATTGATTGCGGTAGCTTTTGGCACATAACCGATAGGTTGGTGTTGGTCATTCACTAATATCACGGCGTCGCGATACCCATACGCGTCAATTTTGGTTAGGGCGTCGGCAAGCGTAACGTTAGGTTTCACGTACGCAAAAGTGGTCTGCATGACGGATTCAGCCGTCACTAAGCGAAGACGTTTAAGTGCGCGATCATCTCCGACAAAGTTTTTCACGAAATCATCTTTCGGGTGTGCGAGCAAATCGTCAGGCGTATCGTACTGAACCAGGTGACCATCACGGAAAATCGCAATTCTATCGGCCATTTTGACCGCTTCATCAATGTCATGACTGACAAACATGATGGTCTTGTTGAGCTCTTGCTGCATTTTAAGGAACTCATCCTGGATTACTTCACGGTTGATCGGGTCAATCGCACCAAAAGGTTCATCCATCAGCATGACGGGAGGATCCGCAGCTAGAGCTCGGGCAACACCAATTCGTTGCTGCTGTCCGCCAGACAACTCATTTGGATAACGATTAAGGAAGACACTAGGATCAAGAGCCACCATCTCCAATAGCTCTTTTGCACGCGTCATGTACCTTGCCTTATCCCATCCTAATAACTTGGGAACCACCGCGATGTTTTCGCCGATCGTCATGTTGGGAAATAAGCCAATTTGCTGAATAACATAGCCAATGTTGCGGCGCAGAGTGACCGTATCCATCCCAGAAGTATCTTCACCGCCAAGATAGATCTTGCCCGATGTCGCGGGAATAATTCGGTTGACCATTTTCAGCGTGGTAGTTTTGCCACAACCGGATGGGCCAAGTAACACACAAATTTCACCACTGGGAACTTCCATCTCAATGTGATCTGCGGCAGTCACCGGGCCATTAGGCGTTTCAAAAATTTTGGTTAGCTTGTCAATTTTGATCATTTGAATGTCCCTATTATTTGTCCTTTATCAAGCAGCGGTTAGGCCCGGTGGCGTTAATCTTTTTTGTAGTCGAATCAATCCGTAATCCGCGATGATAGCCAGAAGGCTGACGGCGATGGCACCAACGATCAGTTGTCGAGGATCACTTTGCGATATGCCACGGCTGATAAACACGCCCAACCCTCCTGCTCCGATATACGCGGCGATCGCCATAACGCCAATATTCATTACTACTGCCGTTCTCACACCCGCCATAATCACCGGAATCGCCAACGGAATTTCCACCATTTTCAAACGCTGAAAAGGCGTCATCCCGATGCCTCGAGCTGCCTCTCGGAGTGACGGTTCTACGTTGTGAATGGCGGTATAAGTGTTGCGAATAATAGGCAGCTGAGAATAAAGCAGTACGGTAATCACGGCGGGCACGTAGCCAATCCCATGACCAATGGTCGATAAGAGAGGAATCATCAAACCAAACAGTGCGATTGAAGGAATGGTGATAATGATGGACGCTACGTAAAGCACCACTTTCGCAACGCGCTCATTTTGTGTGATAAGAATGCCGATAGGTACGCCAGTTAGGATGGCAAGCCCAACAGCCAGAGCGACCAAAGAGATGTGCTCCATGGTAAGCGTACCTAGCAGCGCTAAGTTATCTATGGTGAAATTTAGTAAGTCCAAGTAGGTCTCCCCCAACTGTGATTCGCAACCAAGTTAACAGGAGATTAAATTACGCTACTTTTTATTAACAGTGTTGTGAAATAGCGACACGTTAAGATAGAAATACGAAATATTAAGGAGGGAAATAATTGGCTTTCTCATCACCAAAAAAAGCGCTTTATTGGCGATGAGCAGCAGTAGTAAACAAGTTGATTATATCGGAACTGAAAAAAGCCATTGATAGCATGAAGAACCAACTACAATGAGCGGTTAAATTGCTCCACAGCCTCTACGACACGGCTAGCGCCATCTTGTATTTCGTTCATCACATTCCCCGCTTTTTCTGAAAGTTCTAGCGTATCTAGTGCTTCTTTTTGACATTTGGCGATCAGTTGGACAGCATTATCGGTTCGCTCTAAGTTTTCAGTTACCATTGTGACAATTTCATCGGTGGTCGCATTGGTTCTTGTGGCAAGCTGTCTCACCTCGTCAGCCACCACGGCAAAGCCTCTACCATGCTCACCCGCGCGAGCTGCTTCTATCGCCGCATTTAACGCTAGTAAGTTAGTTTGGTCTGCAATACCACTGATGCTATTAACCAGTTCACTAATGCGTGATGAGTGCGCTTTGAGCTCGTCAATGGCCGTATTCGCTTGCTGCATCTGGTCAGACAGTGTTTGCACCTTTTCTAGCGTCGAACCTATCACTTGCTGACCTTGCAGTGTTTGTGTTCCGGTCTCTTGAGAAACTTCATTAGCCAATTGCGCAGCCTGAGCCATTTGCTGCTCTTGCATCACCTGCTGGGTGATGTCGGTCGCGAACTTGACGACCTTGTAGAGCTCTCCTCTATCGTTATGGATAGGATTATAGGAGGCTTCTAACCATACCTCTTCACCGTAACGGTTAACTCGCTTAAATCGGTCTGAAGCAAACTGTCCTTTTGCCAAACGTTGCCAGAACTCGCGATAAGCTTCAGAACCAGCCTCTTCCTGATCGCAGAACATACGATGATGCTTACCTTTAATTTGATCCAGTGTATAACCCATCGTACTAAGGAAATTATCATTGGCCTTTAATACATTACCATCTAACGTGAACTCAATAACCGCCATAGAACGGCTCAACGCATTCAGCATGTCCTCTTGCTCACGCGATGCTTTGATCGTTCGCGTAAGCTCAGAAGCAAACACAAAAAAGCTTTCGACTTCTTGATGTTCGTTTAAAACAGGCTGGATAACCGTTCGTAACCACGCTTCTTCGCCGTTGCCTTTAAGTACTTGCATCGCGCCATTCCAAAAGACTTTTTCCTGAACGGCTCTCTTCATTCGATGAAAGTGATCTGTATTGCGCGAATTTGATGGCACCAACTCGGTAATCGGTTTCGCTAAAACATCTGCATCAGTGAAAAAGAGTTGTTGGTGAAGTTTTGTAGTTACAGAGGTAATGCAACCTTTCTTATCCAGCGTTAAGCGAAGCATTTCTTCATCTAAACTGTGTTGGATTTGCTGCAAGCGTTGCAGATCCTGCTTTAATCGTTGGTTTTCTTGCTGAAGCGACTTATTAAAAAACATGACTTTCTCTCATTTGACTAATCTTCGAACTAGTCAACGGTTTATTATTTATATGCCCAATAGCCTGCAAAGATACGATTTCGTTTGATCGTTCTTCAAACGCAATTCCTGTCTCCGAGCTGAGACACCTACATGACATAAGGCTATTTTTCTTTGTTATGACTTAAGCGCAGTATACTGAAATTTCTTCACCGCCCAAGTTGTTTATATATTTATCAATATTAAGGCAATTGGCAGCTATTATAGATCCGTATTAATGCGGATAGTTGTATGGAGAAAGGATGTATTTGGATCAAAAAAAGCCCTTTCCATAAAGGAAAGGGCTTTGACTTAGTTCCCAAAATTTTTGCCGTTTTACAGCAGTTCCACCGACTGTTGAGCGATTACCCACTCTTCATTGGTAGGAATAACTAGTGCTTTCGCACCGAGCAACTCAGATGTTGCAATAACACCTGCGTTGCCAAATCTTGCATCTTCGTTGCCTTTCTCATCTTCAACAAAACCTAGCAGTTTTAGGTTTTTCAAGATTTCACGACGAATTGGTAGTGAGTTTTCACCAATACCACCAGTGAAGATGATGCCGTCTAATGAATCCAGAGCAGCTAGGTAAGAAGTAATGTATTTCGCAACACGGTAAGTGAAGATTTCAAATGCCAACTTCGCACGTGAGTTACCCGCTTCCATGGCTTCTAGTACACCACGTGCGTCACTTGTTACACCGGATACACCTAAGAAGCCTGACTTCTTGTTCATCATCTCGAACACTTCGTCTTTTTCCCAACCTTTACGGAAAAGGAACTCGATAACACTTGGGTCGAGGTCACCACAACGAGTGCCCATCATTAGGCCAGCTAGCGGCGTCAAACCCATACTTGTATCAACACATTCGCCATTTTTAACCGCACTCACTGATGCACCGTTACCTAAGTGCACGGTGATAAAGCTGCTTTCTTCAACCGGTTTATCTAGCATTTTCGCTGCTTCACGGCTTACGTAGTAGTGGCTTGTGCCGTGAGCACCGTAACGACGCACTTTATGCTCTTCGTAAAGCTCGTAAGGAAGCGCGTACATAAACGCTTTTGCAGGCATTGTTTGGTGGAAAGCAGTATCAAACACAGCGAATTGAGGCAGTGAAGGGAATGCTGCCATTGCTGCTCGCATGCCTTCTGCATTCGCTTTGTTATGAAGTGGCGCTAGCTCAGCAAGACGCTCAACTTCTTGAATAACTTTTTCATCGACTTTTACTGTGCCTTTAAAGGTTTCGCCACCAGCAACAATGCGGTGACCTACAGCTACAAATTTTGAGCTCAAACCCAAAGTCTCGAGTAGTTTTACCACTCGCTCAACAGCGTACTGATGATGGTTACCGCCAGCAGGAATTGCTTCAACGGTTTTTTCTCCCTGATATTTCCAACTGATTTCAGCTTCAGGTAGGCCAAAACACTCACCAATACCTGATACCAAAGCTTCACCGGTTTCAGAATCAATAACAGCAAATTTTAATGAAGAGCTACCAGAGTTGATCACCAGTACAAACGAATTAGACATGAAATAGTTATCCTGTTGTAGAGCAGAGGTTGTAATAGCGCTTGTGCGCTGCGTACTTCTTGTTTGCCCCTCTATTATTCAATAATTTTTTAATCTTTCAACAATCTTTTAGTAAAAGCGATTTGATTGAACAAATTTTGTTGATCTGTAGCAAGTTTTGATTTTATTTGAAGACTAAAAAATATGACTTGTTAAACATAATTTATGAATAGGTCAATTTGTACAAATTTAGAGATATGAGCTACGTTGTTTATTGGGTGAACAAAAATAATAAACCAATCAATAAATCGGGGTAATAATGTGCCCACTATTGCATTTCTATTAGTGATCTTAGGTTTGATTTTGCTCTGCTGGGGATGGCAGATGACAAAAAACATCTGCTCGAGAACTGATGTACCCGGGTGGACTTTCCTATTGTTGTTAATCAGCTGTTTCATTTTTGCTTATGCCGCTTTTTTACACGCTATAATGCAAAAACCTATCGCTTCCCTCTTGGAAACCGGAGTTTCTCTCATTTTATTCGGTGGCAGCATTTTTGTGGTGCTGGTTATCAAATGGAGCAACGACTCCATACTGGAACTTCATACCGTTGCTGAAAAAGAGAAGCGTAATGCCGTTCACGACGCACTTACTGGACTCCCTAACCGTAAATACTGCTTTGAGTTAATCGAAGATAGAATACAGTCTGGAGACCCTTTCTCAGTGATCCTTTTCGATGTCGTTAACTTTAAACAAGTCAACGATGCTATGGGACACTTTTGTGGAGACCAACTGCTGATTCAAATTGGGCAACGTCTCCAAGAGAAACTTAAAGGCAGTGACAAAATTTTCCGCGTTGGTGGCGATGAATTTGTCATCCTCACCTCGTCAGCATGCGAGGAAACAGGCAAAAGTCTCATCGAAGAGTTAGATTCGGCACTGTCTAATCGCTTCCATTTAGATGAGTTTCAAGTCTCTTCCCGCGTTGTTTTCGGTGTCAGTACCTACCCTTATGACGCTCTGTCCAATGATCTATTGATAAAGCACGCGGACATTGCCATGTATCACGCCAAACGAAATGGCAATCTCTTTGCATTTTATAATGAGGACATGAACGTCGGGGCCAAATACCAGCTCGAAATCTCTTCTCGTATTCAATGTGCGCTGGAAAAAGAGGAGTTCCAGCTATACTACCAACCGTTGATTGACGCACATACTAACTTAGCTGTCGGCTTTGAAGCCGTAATCCGTTGGCATGATGAAAATGGTAAAACGATTTCGCCTAACGACTTCATCCCCATCGCGGAGCGAAGTAATCAAGTGCACAACATCACCATGTGGGTCCTCAACCAAGTTGAAAAAGACCTCCAGACCTTTATAGAAAAAGACATCAAGCTTCCTGTCCACGTTAACTTATCTGCAAAAGATCTCTCGTCTAATTTATTGTTTAACCGCTTGGAAACACTGCTCAAAGTAAACCCTCAATTTGCTGACCTTATAAGCTTAGAGATTACTGAAACGATGGCGATTGATAGAGTTGTTGAGCTCAACCCCCTGATTCACCAAATCAAAGGATTGGGTATTAAGATCAGCTTGGACGACTTTGGCACCGGGTATTCATCTCTGTCGCTTTTGAGAGATCTCCCAGTTGATCAAATTAAAATCGACCGATCATTTCTTTGTACCGCAAGCCGGACAGAAGGCACCCGCTCTATCGTTGAGAATACAATAGCGTTAGCGCATGGCCTAGGGTACTCAGTCGTCGCAGAAGGCGTTCAAGACATGGATACACTGCATTTTTTACGCAGTCGTGGCTGCGACATCATTCAGGGCTACTTGTTCTGCCCAGCCCTACCCTTAAACGAAGTAATAACCTGGGTAAATGAGCACGATGAAAAACAAAGCCGTATTCGACGCGCATAAAAAAGCCGAGCATTTCGCTCGGCTTTCAATTCTTACGGCAATTTAATCAATTGCTCTAATCACTGATTCGTGATTATGCTTCTTGAGTGCGACGACCACGGCCGTGACCACGCTCACCACGGTGGTTACCACGGTGATCACCACCACGGTTACGATCGAAGCGACGTTCGCCACCCTCACGGTTACCATCGCGGTTGCCGTCACGGTTACCACGGAAGCCACCTTCGCGACGACCGCCTTCACGACGATCACCACCACGGTTGCCGCCTTCGCGGTTGCCACGGTAACCGCCGCCATCACGACGACCGCCATCGCGACGACCACCGTCACGGCGACCACCACGAGACTCTCGGAAGTCATCGAAGTCACATACTACAGCACCAACATCTTGTTGACGGATGCGTAGTTTGCTTAGCTTGCCCGCAGCTTCAGAAGTCATTGCTTTTGGTAGCTGAACGAATGTGTGGCCTTGTGCTAGCTTGATCGCACCGATAGAGCCTTTACCTAGACCTAGTTCGTTCGCTAGAGCACCAACGATGTCTTTAACTTGAACACCTTGCTCGCGACCAACTTGAAGCTGGTAAGTATCCCAATCTTGGTTGTTGAAGTTACGACCGCCGTCACGACCACCTTCACGGCGGTCTTTGCGGCGTTGCTTATCACGCTCAATCGCTTCAACCATTGGATCTTCGCCAATGTAGAACAGAGGACGTTTACCTTGCTGGCGCTTAAGAAGCATAGCAGCAAGCGTTGCTGGGTCGATGTCTAGAGAAGTTTGTAGTTTCTCTACCAGCTCAGCAAATTTGTCTAGTGCTTTGTGCTCTTTCTCTGCTTCAAGCTCAGCGCCTAGTTTAGCTAGACGAGCTTCAGCAACTTGGTCACGTAGAGGAAGTTGAATTTCTTCCATAGATGACTTAGTTACACGCTCGATAGTGCGAAGCATACGGATTTGGTTAGTGCGAACTAGAAGGATCGCTTTACCTTTACGTCCAGCACGGCCAGTACGACCGATACGGTGGATGTAAGACTCAACATCGAATGGGATGTCGTAGTTGAATACGTGCGTAATACGTGGAACATCAAGACCACGTGCCACAACGTCAGTTGCAACTAGGATGTCGATAACACCTTGTTTGATGTGATCAACAGTACGCTCACGTAAAGACTGAGGAATGTCACCGTGCAGAGCAGCCGCTTTAAAGCCACGTGCAGATAGCCAATCAGCTAGACGCTCAGTGTCTTGACGAGTACGTACGAAGACGATTGATGCATCAGTTTCTTCCGTTTCAAGAAGACGAGACATCGCTTCATCTTTCTCTACACCCTTCACTACCCAGAACTGCTGTTGAACTTTGTCTACAGTGTGGTTCTTACCAGCAACGTCAACCATTACAGGCTCACGTAGGAAACGCTCAACGATTTTCTTAAGCATCGGAGGCATTGTTGCAGAGAATAGAACGCGTTGAGCAGACTCTGGTGCATGTTCCATGATCGCAGTAACGTCATCAACGAAACCCATGTTTAGCATTTCGTCAGCTTCGTCTAGTACAAACGTGTTTACTTCATCTAGGTGTAGACGTTCACGGTTGATAAGGTCTTGTACACGACCTGGAGTACCAACAATAACTTGTGCACCGCTCTTAAGAGCACGCATCTGATCTACGATAGAAGCACCACCGTAAATCTCTAAAACTTTAAGACCCTTGATGTTCTTACCAAGGTTTTTCATTTCAGCCGCAACCTGAATCGCTAACTCACGCGTTGGCGCAAGAACGATAGCTTGTGGTTTACGTTGGTTGAGATCGATCTTATTTAGAAGAGGCAGAGAGAACGCTGCCGTTTTACCTGTACCTGTTTGAGCTTTACCCAGCGCGTCAGCACCTTCCAACAGGTGTGGGATTGCCGCAGCCTGAATTGGAGTTGGTGACACGAAACCCATTCCGTCTAGAGCAGAAAGGATAGAATCATTCAGAGATAAATCGCTGAATTGAATAACAGAATCTTGCATTGGGATCCTACTTAATTAAACAAAAAAACAGTCCCATATGCTCTTCCAATTCGATACTGATTCATCCAGTTACTGATTCCATTCAGACAGGAACACAGCACAGTACACAACCGCGATAAGCCATTAGGGACGACTAAGGGAGGCGGATTATTCCTTAAAAGCATAAAAAAAGCCAGAAAAAATTGAATTACATCACAATTTATTCTCAATAATGGCATTTTTAGCATATTTTTCCACCAGCCCCACCATTCCCCGTAGATTTGCGCAGCTCGCAGATGAGTTTTTCATCAATATTTAAGCCGATTTCCTGCAATTCGATCAGCAAAATTCACGGCGAAATTGCGCTCCACAGGTAGTAATAATAGCTCGCAATGATTATAGTGTGCCCAACTCCATAGGTAATTTAAGAAAAGATGTTTCAAGATAACCCACTACTCGCTCAGCTTAAGCAGCAAATCCAAGAAAACCTGCCGAAAAAAGAAGGCTCAATAAAAGCCACAGATAAAGGCTTTGGCTTTTTGGAAGTGGACAGCAAGACTAGCTTCTTCATCCCACCTGCGTACATGAAAAAGTGCATGCACGGTGACAAAGTCGTCGCCATTATCCGCACAGAAAATGAACGCGAAGTTGCTGAGCCACAAGAGCTGTTAGAACAAGCCGTGACTCGCTTTATTGGTCGAGTCAAAATGTTCAAAGGCAAGCTAAACGTAGCACCTGATCACCCGCAGCTTAAAAAGCTTTCTCTTAAAGCGAAACTAAAGAAAGGTCTAAAACCTGACGAGTTCGCTGAGGGAGATTGGGTTGTCGCACATCTTATTCGCCACCCTCTAAAAGGCGATAACTCTTTCTTCGTAGAAATTTCTGAAAAAATCACAGATGCGAACGACAAAATTGCACCTTGGTGGGTAACGCTTGCTCAAAACGATCTACCAAACTCTGAACCAGCAGGCATCGAGAACTGGGAACTAAAAGACGACGCCGATCTAGAACGCGTAGACATGACACACGTTCCTTTCGTGACTATCGACGGTGAATCAACCAAAGATATGGACGATGCGCTGTACGCGAAGAAAACCGAATCTGGCGATTTCGAACTGACTATCGCTATCGCAGATCCAACCGCCTACATCACACCAGAAGATGAAATGGATAAAGTAGCACGTGAACGTGGCTATACTATTTATCTTCCGGGCCGCAATATTCCAATGCTGCCTCGCGATCTAGCAGACAACCTATGCTCTCTGATTGAAGGCGAAATCCGCCCTGCTATTTGCTGTACCGTAACAGTAAATAAAGACGGCGTAATTGGCGACGATATCAAGTTCTTTGCAGCAAACATCAAGTCACACGCACGCCTAGCATACGATCATGTGTCTGATTGGCTAGAAAACGGCAGCTCAGAAGCATGGCAACCATCTGAAGAGATCGCGACGATCGTTCGTGACCTTTACGACTTTTCTCTTGCTCGCGCAGAATGGCGTGAGAAAAACGCAGTGGTCTTCCCAGACCGCCCTGACTACCGTTTTGAGCTGAGTGAAGACAACGATGTGGTTGCTATCCATGCAGATATGCGCCGCAGTGCAAATCGCTTGGTTGAAGAGTCAATGATTACCGCAAACATCTGTGCTGGTCGTACACTGCGCGATAAATTTGAAACAGGTGTTTTCAATACTCACGCTGGCATTAAGACTGAGAAGATTGAAGAAGTGGTTCAACTTGTCAATCCAGAAGGTGCACTGGAATTCACAGCGGAGTCAATTACCACTCTAGAAGGCTTTGCTGCATTGCGTCGCTGGTTGGCTGCGCAAGAAACCTCTTACCTTGATAATCGTATTCGTAAGTTCCAAGCCTACAGTGAAGTGGGTAATCAGCCTCTTCCTCATTACGCTATGGGGCTGGATATCTATGCGACTTGGACATCACCAATTCGTAAGTACGGCGATATGATCAACCATCGCATGTTGAAAGCTGTCATCCTAGGCAAAGAGCCAGTGCAAAAACCTGATGATCAAGTCGGTGAAGAACTAGCTCTGCACCGTAAACATCATAAAATTGCTGAGCGAAATGTCTCAGATTGGTTATATGCACGTACGCTTGCTGATGAGCCGAACAAGAAAACTTGTTTCACAGGTGAGATTTTCGATATTAATCGTGCTGGTGCACGTGTCCGACTTCTCGAAAATGGCGCAGCAGCCTTTATTCCTGGTGCACTAATTCTTGATAATAAAGAAAGAATTGAGTGCAATGGCGACAACGGTACCATCTCTATCGATAAAGAGGTCGTATACAAACTTGGTGATACATTGGAAATTGTCCTTGCGGACGTAAACCAAGAGAACCGCAGTTTAGTTGCAAAGCCAACCCAGGTATTTGCTGAACAACCAGCAGCACAAGCAGAACAGACTGTAAGTGAATAATACCGAATGAAGTTAAAAAGGCGCTCTATTGAGCGCCTTTTTTATTTGTTATGTAAAAATGATAAGAACGAATATGCCGAACATTGAGATCATTCGCTTTAATCACTTCACTGCGCGCAAAAGTGAGCGTTACACCGCAACACATAATGGCTTATATGTTGTTGAAGAAGGTGCCCTATTAGTTCATCAACCAAATGGTGAACAATTTGAACTTAAAGCAGGAGATTTTACTCTCTACAACTCCGCTGATTTGAGCAGCGCAGAAGCCATCCCTAGTGAAAAAGGCTTTAAAGCACTGGCTCTAGTCTTCAACCCAAATCTATTCTGTGACTTTAAAAAAGCACACCCAATGCTACGCTCCAAGACGGAAGAAAGGCGCTTCTATCCTTTTTCAGCGCAAGCCAGCAGCGAAGTAGCACAACTAAAAGACACATTGGTCAACTTAGCGAGTCGCAATGCTCCAGACTACACACAAGGTCATATCGCAATGGCACTGCTGTCGTTAATGGTGGAGGCAGAGCCAAATATCCTATCAATCATAGATGATGCAAGCAGCCTAAGCGACTCTCAAAAGGCCATCAAGTATATTGAGAACAATATCGAGAAAGATATCACTCTGGAAGGCTTAGCGGCTCATATGAGCATGTCTATCGCGACCTTAAAACGCCGCCTCGCCGCAGAGGATCTTTCATTTTCACAGATATTAAAAGTGAAGCGGATCAACTTCGCCGCAACCCAGCTGCGCATGTCAGAAAAATCTATAACAGAAATAGCGTTTGAATCCGGATTTAAAAGTGCAGCGCATTTCAGTACCGCATTTAAATCGGTTTACAACATGACGCCGAAAGACTTTAGAAACCAAGTCGTTAAATCCAAAGCATAAATTATGGCGACATTGGCAGCTGTTAGAATTGGAGCGTTCCCTATTCCCAAAAACACGCTTGAGGATCGCTTTCCAATTCGGTGAGTAGTTCTTCAAGCGTTTGGCTGTATGGAAGTGGCTTATAAGGTATCCACCTTAATAATTCGTTGCGATACGTTGGGACGTAGAAATACCAAAGCTGATTGCCCTCATCAAACACGATCTTCGCGACGGGAGAGGTATATTCGCTGTGCTGTGAATCAAGAAGAAAATGCGCTCTATGAAGCTCGACACCATTCTCCACTGGCTCATATAGGCACTTACCCTGCTCGACAGGCAGGTTAGCATTACGCGCAGAGCAGAGCGATTGAACTGATTTGTATAAACGACTTGTCGCCATTTGGGACACTGACATCAACGTTCTCCCGATGGATGATAGTTAGAGCTGTCGATCCTAGTATATAACCTTTACACCACCACCGATGCTGATTATCTGCCTACCTCAAACAAAGGGTGGCTATATTCTCATTTCCTCAGATTATCATCTCACTTTACTTGGAAACGCTACCTACATCACCTCTTGGTTAGAAAGAATTCCCTTGTTTAGACCTGACAGTTCACAAAAGTGTAACCTGAACGCAATATCATAAACGCTGCTTTATACCGTATATGGAGTTTAATATGTTACGTTTTACTGTGGCGACGTTATTGGCCATAGCAGTCTCCCTCCCCGCCATTGCAAAAGAAATTAATATCTCTGGGTCAACCTCGGTTGCTCGCGTAATGGATGTACTTGCAGAGGAATACAACAAAACACACCCGGACGATTACATTGCAGTTCAAGGTATTGGTTCTAGTGCGGGTATTACAATGGTTAATAAAGGCGTAGCCGAGATTGGGATGAGCTCTCGCTATCTGACAGAAAGCGAAAAAGGTGAAGATCTCAACGTATATCCTATCGCTTATGATGGCCTAGCTGTTGTTGTAAACCGTACAAACTCTGTAAAAAACCTTTCTCAACAACAACTGTTTGATATCTACAAAGGTAAAATCAAGAATTGGAAAGAGGTTGGTGGTGCAGATCAACCTATCGCTGTTGTCACTAGAGAGGCATCTTCAGGCTCGCGCTACAGTTTTGAAAGTCTGCTAGGACTAACCAAAATCGTAAATGATCGCCTCGTCTCAGATATCAGCCCGAACAACTTGGTTGTAAATAGCAACAGCATGGTAAAAACCATCGTGAACCATAATACTCGTGCAATTGGGTTTATTTCTGTGGGATCAGTAGATCGCTCAATAAAAGCGATTCAATTAGATGGTATTGACCCAACTTCGGCAAACATTAGCAATCACAAGTATAAATTGGCGCGGCCATTCCTAGTGCTCTACAAAGTCAATAAGATTAGCGAACCAGGTAAAGGATTCGTCACCTTCCTTCGTTCAGAACAAGGACAAAAAGCGATTGCTGATTACGGTTACACTCCAGTAAAAAGCTTTAATCAATAAAACCAAAAAGAGAGCATATTGATGCTCTCTTTTTATATGTTTTCTATCTGGCTCTGGAATTAGAAATGCAGTTGAATAACAGAAACGACAACAGCACCAGGTCGACGAATACCTTCGATTTCCACTTTAATTTCACGCTCGATCTCCAAACCTTTTTTGATCGGAGTTACTTTTGTTAACGTGCTGACAGCACGAACATTGTTTCCTGCTTTAACAGGGTAAGGGAAACGAACTTGGTTTAAGCCTAAGTTAACGACCATTTTGGCTGTTGGGAACATTGGCTTATCAGGGTCCACTGAGTCAGTCAATTTAGGCAACAATGCTAATGTTAAAAAGCCATGAGCGATGGTTGTCTTAAATGGAGATTCAACTGACGCACGTTCTGGATCTGTGTGAATCCACTGCATGTCTTCCGTTACCGCACCAAATTGATTGATACGTTCTTGAGATACATGCACCCAGTCACCAGTGTGAATCACTTCACCAATTTTTTCACTTAACTCGTCATACAGCTTTTGAGCCTCAGGTGCCATTACGATTGGTGCAGGTTGAGGTGCAACCTCTTCGTTAACAGCTGGCTGTTGGTGATCACGAACTTTCGAGAAAAGAAAGCTATTCTGAGCTTTTCCCAAAAAGTCACTCCAATAATCGCGTAACGTTGGAGACATCCAATTCATAAACTCGGATTGATGAGCAGAAATCGCATCAACTTTGTCTTTAAATAGATTTGTGACCTTCATAAACACCCTTAAAAAATTTAAGCACAACTGGCTATACCAGTTAATTTTGAATTAGTTCACAAAGTCTTGCAAATACTTTCGGGCGAACACCTGTACCCTAAAAGCAAGTTATTTCTTAAATATCATAAAGATAACAATAAAACACCATTTTATTGACTTGCGCCAAGATAAAGTAAAAACTCTATAAATTGCTACTATTTGTCTCTTTTTTACCCCATTTTCAAACTGTTTAAATTTCACCAGCGGCTATAAAACGAGCAAACAGTACTTCTATTATAATTCAGCACTTTACAAGTCGGACTAAGCTCCCTATTATACGTTCCGAAACGGAGAGATGGCTGAGTGGTTCAAAGCACCGGTCTTGAAAACCGGCATACGTTAATAGCGTATCTAGGGTTCAAATCCCTATCTCTCCGCCACTTTGTGACGAAAACGGGAACCGAGAAATCGGTTCCCGTTTTTGCGTTTGCAATTAGATACAGAACAGCCATGTTAGAGCCTTCAAATTTCAACTTTTTTGTTGTCTTTACTACCTTCACGCTGGTAACTGTAGCAAGCATAAGTTGTTTTAGCGCCTCATCATCAATACCATGTAAGTATATTTGTATGGCTTTTGCGAACTCTTCTAACCGAGCAGATCCAAAATTCTTCACAGGGAGGTTTGTTCTAACCTTCAACTTTTCCATGTCCGCCTCAAGAGCATCTATCTGAGTAGATAAACCTGTAAGAGTTTTGTTTATTCTCTTATCTGGAACTAAATCACCATCAGCAATCAAGTTGACTAATCGTGAATAACGTGTTTCTAAGCTACCGATCTTTTTGGAAATCTTGGCTTTATCTGTCGACGATAGTTTATTAACCTCCTTAAGGCGCTGCTTAGCATTATAATGAATCATCTTTAGGTGATCTTCCTTCAATAATTGCTTAACAAATTTATCTTTCACTATAGGTTCAATTTCATCCTTTCTTATTCTTTTAGAACTGCATGAGTCGGGAGAATGTCTTACTTGCTTGCTGCATTGATAATAATGGTACTTTCCATTTTTACCGCTTGTAACTACCATACTGCCACCACAAACACTGCATTTTAGCAATCCAGTTAAGAGGTTCTTTGACCGAATTCCCCTAGACTCAGAAGAAAATATATCTTTCAATCTCAAACACTCCTGAACATTATAAAATTGTTCTTTAGATATAATACTTGGAATTTTTACAGTAACTGGATCTCCTTCACTAGGGTTAAATATAAATTCTCCGATATTAGTCTTGTTATGCAATAATCTACAGATAGTATTTTTTCCCATTTGGATCCTCTCTTATATTTCATATCTATATTCAGACGCTCAGCTATTTTTTTTACTCCCAATGGTTTACCGTTTTCTCCTTTTTCGGCCAAATTAAATATTTCTCTCACTATTTCCGCCTCCTCTTCTCGTATTTGTAGCTTTTTTCTCTTCTTAGAAGTTTCTCCAGTCACTGTAACCGAACGATAACCAAAAGGAATTGGCCCACCTGTAAAGCATTGTTTCAACGCTGTATCCCTCAATCTATCTCGAACTACCTTTCCATTTTGCATGCTGGAATGTTCGTTCATCAAGCCTAGAATTGAAGACATCACATAGCTTTCTTCATAGCTTTCAGGCAGAGCCTCCGTTGCTGATATCAGGCGTATTTCTTTCCTCTGTAATACTTTGGTAGCTTCTAATTGAGCCAACAAATTCCTACTGAAACGCGATAGAGAATAGACTATTAACCCGTCTACTTTAACTATATCGTTTTCAAGTTCTTGTAGCATTAGGTCAAAATTATTCCTCTTACCTTTATATGCACTAACACCATCATCGATGTACCATTTAATTATATTCCCTCCTCGTTCAGTGACCCATCTAGTTATAGACTTCCTTTGTCCATCAATTGAATCTCCTTTTTCCTTTTGGTTATATGAAGAAACCCTTAGATATGCTACGTACTCCATAACCATTCTCCTTAATTAATATATTTTTCATATGATGAAAAATATAACTCAAGTAACTTATCAAAAAATAGCTCTGGTATTAATTCGACATCAACTTCAATCTCAATCATATCGCTACTAATTTTACTCATTGTTAGCACCTTGTGACGATAATTAGAACACTTTATAATAAAAGACCAATTATTAATTTTTTCAAAACCAAAAAATACATAAAAAAATAGAAGGTGAAAAATGAAGCATAATAGTGACAAAAATAGTTTTAATAATTAATAAAAAAGTTAAATCAATAAAGTTATTGAATATTATTCAATAATAAAAAGTCACAATCTACATATTGCTATGTATTTGAAAAATTTAAAACTTCTTGTCTTTATATTGCCAATATATATGGATCAAACTGAAGTTTTTTCATGACATCATGATATATAAATTTAATTTAAAAAGAAAACAATCTAAAAATAAGCATAACAAAGCCTTAATTCACTCCGTTGTTATCTATTCTTTTTGGTGAAAAAAGAGGACTTGCTCATTAGTATTGGGCTGCAACCTTGGAGAACCAGTTGTACACATCAGGGAATAGTCGCTCAGAATGGTTGGTACACCCATTTCCAAAGTCACAACACTCCATCCAGATAAAACCTCTTGTTGGTGTTGATGACGCTCAGCGGCTTGAGGTAGCAGAAAACTTACTTGATCGCTCAACTCAAGGCGTAGACAATTACTTTCAGATGATCTTAAGGAGAATAAACGTCCTTGAAAGGCCGATGACATCTGCCACTAATGGCAACAGGTGGAATGGTTATGCCTCCTACAACCCTAAATGGTTTGTGATGCTTGTAGAAATTTTACGGGTCTACAATAACTATGTTATGTCCGACACTATTATCATCGCGATTCGATCTGCTACTTATTTAAGGTCGAAACCTATAGTTTTGACCATCACGTTGATTTGAAACTATGCGCTATTTAATCTCCTATTGAGTGTATCGTTTATGCCACTGGAACTTCATTTGGTATTGATTTGCAAGCTGACGAATCCCGTTTGCTAGACCTTTATCGCATGTGTAAACACGTAGGATACTGTCTCGTAGTAGCGAAGATTAGATCTCACGGCCTTTTCATTATTTGAACTAGCCCAGACGTGCCCCATTATGTGTTAACGACGCGTTTGTGAAAGCAAAGCGTTTCTTATCAAAAAGTGATTTGTATAGGAACAGTGTACAGTTATATATGGTAACATTTGCTATTCATTTGATAGCTTATAGAGTCGTTCACCTTAGTTGATTTAAACGGCTTACGTATAATATTCCAAGAAGTGGTTAGCATGTTATTAAAGAAATTAGTGGTTTCAGGTTATAAGAGTATATCCACAAGTCACCCTCAAACAATTGAGTTTGAGCCTGACCTAACCATTTTCATTGGGCATAATGGCACAGGTAAAAGTGCCGCATTAGAAGCCTTAAATAAGCTGTTCTCAATCGACCATTCTTTACGTGTGAGCGTTCAGCGGGGTAAGAAGCTTAGCGTATGGAATGGACTTCCTCCCTATCACTCAGCCGTTAGTTCTGAGATGATAAATTCACCATTTCATACGGAGATAACAACATGGCTGTGACTGTATTAGGTATCGACCTAGCAAAAAATG
>NZ_JAMZAP010000024.1:0-79518 GCF_024181785.1 Vibrio sp. Y42_MX_L11 | reverse complement strand
TAAATAACAGTAATAGATCAAAACTGGGGATCGCGGTCAAGAGGTCTGTCGCACTAACATTTGTAAACGATCACTGGATCACATTGTTTTAATTCTGAAATTGGCTGCGGAATGACGGTTGGATATATTGACTCTGACTTATATGGAAATTAAAGAATGCAATCACTCTCACCAAAGCTATCATCTAGAATCGCAGAAATCCCTTATTCTGTATTCGCAACTAATGTTCGTAACGTTAGTGGTTATATAGCAAAGTTTTTTACATTTGATCTAAGGAATGATGTCAAAAAAGGAACGACAAGTGGCTTTATGGGATTTGGTGGAATGACATCAGATTTTGTAGCGATAGGTCGAGGTAAGGGCGAGTTTGCCGATACTTTAGTATTTTCCTTCCGAGGCACTCAAGCAAACATCGGCGACATTATGACCGATGGAAACATTGGGATATCAGGTACCTCATCCGGTTACAGGGTACATGCAGGTTTTGTAAATCTCTTCAATACGATAAAGCCACAACTTGCAGCATACATCGCTGGTTATTCGAAAAAGAACATGAAAGCACCGAAGGCAGTACACTGTGTAGGTCATAGTTTAGGTGGTGCTCTTGCTTCATTAGCGGCAGATTGGGTGAAGAGTCAGTACGGCTATAGCGCACACCTATATACTTTTGGCGCACCAAAAGTTGGCTTTAAACCATACGCAAGAAGGGAGTTAGATTCTTCATATCGCTGCACTCATGGTGCAGATCCAGTTCCGATGTCTCCTCTTTGGCCATTTACTCACGGTGGTATTGAGTATCAGCTAGATGGAAGTTCTGGCATCTACTTCTGCGCTCATGGACTAGGAAAAAAATCTGTTCCGGGTTATGTCAATACCGCTACAAGTAATGAGTGGTCGGCACTACAACCCAAATCTCAAACTTACCTAGAACGCAACGTATTTCTTGACTTCAACAATAGATATAATGCTCGAATGACTGATGGTTGGGTAAGTAAAATAGTCTCTTCAATTTTGACCTTACTAAGAATTTCAGGTCTGGGTCATATAATACAACAAATAGCAACCGTAGGCCTTACTGCTTGGGATCAACTAGCTAAAGCTATGGCGTACATTTCAAAACTAAAAAACGAGTATACAGAACACGTCCGCGGTATTTTAGGTCACATGAATGTAATGTCAGGTAGCGCAGCGATCGACCTATCGAGTATTACTTATAGAGTGATAAAACTTTGTTTTTCGAGACTAGTAAGAAGGTTAGACAGTCATGTTAGAAATGCTCTAAATATAGTAGAGTGACAGTAAAAGACACTAAAAATTATTCTAAAAACTGCTCTATTAGCCTCAACTAGATTGAGCTCAAAAAAAGCGAAGCTATTTAGGCTTCGCTTTTTATTAGGGCTTAGAGTTGTTAACAATATTAAAATCTATATTCCATACCTAGCGATGCTTGGTTAAAATCAGTTTTTGTGTTTGCACCATTCGCTACGTTCTCAGCATTCAGTTCTACGTCATACCACATATATTCTGCGTTAACTAAGAAGTTATCAGTAACTTTAAAACCAACACCGGCACCAGCGAATACACCTTCGTCATCTTTGTTGCCTTGGAAGCCCGCAACGTTGTAATCCGTCGAGTACCACATTTGACCGCCTTTTGCGTAAAGATCGACACGATCAGCAATAGGGGCTGTAACTTTTAGTGCTGCGGTGTAACCGTCCGTTTCGGCATTTGCTAAGTTATTACCATAGCTACCAAAATCAATGTAACCGCCCTCTAACGCTAAGTAAGGGTTAAAACGGTAACCAACCAAACCTTGAATAGCATCACTGTCATCATCAAAGTCATCTTGTCCATCAACTTTTAAGTAACCATAATTGGCGCCGACATAAACACCATGATCTTTGGAGTCCGCTGCGTGAGATAAAGTACTAAACGTTGCTAAAGAAAAAAGGCCAATCAAAGTAACAACATTGCTTTTCATTTCGTTCTCCTAATATAAGTGCCATTGAAAGTTCGAATTATACAAAGCAAATGCAATGCCAATTTTAATTTAATGAAAAACATCTTCTACTTTATAAAAAATGACATTATTTTGAAATTAAAACAACAAAACTAAAAGTTATACCGTTTTATTTACCTTGAGAAAACAATATTAGATTTGTGTAAATACTAATGATGTAAAACATTCTATTTTATTTGTAGTTTTTTCAAAAGATAGGAGAAATCAATAAACAAACCCCAATCATCAATTATTTACATACCCATTATATTTAGGATTCTTAATTTTTGGTCTGGATTCTTTATGAACGAGTAAGGAAGGTAATCACACATCGGCTTTTTCTCTCTTTGCTTCAATAGGTAAATCTCCTACTCTGTGAAGAGGCTATCTCCATGGGACTGAAGTATGTTAAAAGGCAGTGAGTACCCTTCTATCCGAGCATTAAGGACGTTTGTCGCGGTTGCAAATTACCTCAGCTTCTCTAAAGCGGCGGATGCCCTATGCATTACACAAAGCGCAGTAAGCAAACAAATCGCCGCGCTTGAACAACTAGTGGGCTTACCTTTAATACAAAGAGGCTCGAATGGTATTGAGTTAACTGAGGAAGGAAAACGCTACCTACCGCAAGTCACAGAAGCACTAGAACTTATTCAGAATGCAACCGCTAACTTAATCCAATCAGATTCAAAGCAAGAATTGCTCACCGTGGATGTTACTCCTTCTTTCGCTAGCCTTTGGTTGGTACCTCATATTGATGACTTCCACCAGCGACATTCCAATATCCGTGTAAGAATCTGTACCGGAGATGGGAACGTCAAAGGTTCAAGCGGTGAAAGCGACTTGCATATTCGTTGTCTTCCATTGTCCACGCATTATGAATACAGCCACTTACTATGCGAAGAAATACTGCTATTGGTCGGTTGTACTAATACTCCTGCACTCAAGAATGTGCACGCTGTTAGCGACTATCCGCTGATACCTCAAATCACTCGCCCTCAATTGTGGGAGCAATTTAAGGCTGCGCATGCAGTAGAATCAACCGTTACCTATCACTCTGTAGGCTTTGAACATTTTTACCTAGCTTACGAAGCCGTCAAAATGGGAAAAGGACTCGCCTTACTTCCTGATTTTATGGCGCAGAATTCTATTTTAAGAGGGGATATCCAACGTATTCTCAACCTATCTTTACAGAGTGGTTATGGTTATTACGTGATGATCCCAAATTATCGCCTATCGGCTAAGAAAGTGGCGGCGTTTTACGAATGGTTGAAGAGCAAACTAAGCTAATATTGTTTTCTTGAAATGCTTTTGGTAACCCAAAACAACTCAAAGACTTCAGTATCTGTCTGCTCCAAATTGTGGCATTCTCATTAACACTGTTTCAAAAGGATAAATGGATTGAAAGATATGGACAGCAATTCGCCCAAACTCTCATTACGTACCATTGAGCCAACGGATTACCCTGAGCTTGCAGAACTAATGGACTTAGTGTTTCCTGATGTTGGCGGCTCATGGCCACGGCTGACGATTATGGATCTCATTCATCAGTTTCCTGATGGCCAAATCTGTATTGAAGATAACGGCAAAATAGTCGGTGCAGCGTTAACCATTAAAGTGGACTACAACCGCTTTTCTCTTCCTCACCTGTATACCGACATCATTACCGAAAACAACGTCATACAGAATCAAGTAACCGGTGATGCAATGTATGGTCTCGATGTATTTGTCCACCCAGACTATCGAGGGCTACGTTTGGGTCGACGTTTATATGATGCGCGTAAAGAGCTTTGCCGTAGTAAGAACTTCAAAGCCATTTTAGCCGGTGGTCGCATTCCTAATTACCACCAATACGCAGATGAACTGAGCGTTGCAGAGTACATCGACAAAGTAAAACGCCGTGAGCTTCATGACCCTATTTTGTCTTTTCAGCTTGCTAACGACTTCGATGTAAAACGAATCATGCGCGGCTACTTACCAGAGGATAGCGCTTCTAAAGGTTACGCGACACTGCTGGAGTGGGATAACTTTTTCTACGAAGAGGATATTCAATCCGTACACGATGTAGAAAAAACGCTGATTCGGATTGGTGTCGTACAGTGGCAAATGCGCGCGATGAATGACCTGGAGGATTTGCTCGATCAGGCTGAGTTCTTCATCTCTTCTCTTGCGAACTATAAAGCCGATTTCGCCCTATTTCCTGAGTTCTTTAACGCACCGCTGATGGGCTTGCAAAACGACAAAAATTCCGTTGAAGCAATCCGCTTTTTGGCTAGCTTTACAGAAGAGATCAAAAACCGTTTCTCGCAGATGGCGGTCACCTACAACATCAACATTATTGCAGGCAGTATGCCCGTTATCGAAGATGGCAAACTGTATAATGTGGCCTACTTGCTGCAACGAGATGGTGAAATTAACGCTCAATATAAAATCCACATCACGCCTCATGAACAAAGAGACTGGGTGATCGACGGTGGTGACAATGTTCAAGTGTTCGAAACCGATGCGGGCAAAGTCGGCATACTGATTTGTTATGACAGCGAATTCCCTGAATTGGGAAGAATGTTAGCAGAACAAGGCGCACAAATTGTATTCGTTCCTTTCTGGACGGACACAAAAAATGGCTATCAACGAGTACGAATTTGTTCCCAATCGCGTGCCATTGAAAACGAATGCTATGTTGCAATTGGTGGTAGTGTTGGTAACTTACCTCGTGTTGATAACGTGGACATCCAGTACGCACAATCTGCCGTATTCTCACCGTCGGATATCTACTTCCCGCACGATGCGACCTTGACAGAAGCAAGCGCCAACACCGAAATGATGATCTTCGCCGATGTTGATTTGACTAAGTTGAAGCAACTTAATACCGAGGGTTCAGTAACCAACTTACGTCACCGACGCCTTGATTTGTATGGCGCATTTACTAAAGCTAAAGAGTCATAATGGTGTGCCTTATTCGCCGCCACACGGGAGCGTGGCGGCGAATAAAACAAGCAGCAGATTGATTCCGCACAATAATCAGAGGCATGTCAGTTTTTCTCAGCGGTAAGAAACAAGAATTGACCCAGTAGGACATTCGGAGTATCACTCCAACTTCGTTCCGCTTTTATTAGGGGAAAGCTTTTGGAACACATTAACGAACTTCTCATGTCAATGAAGCCTTTGCTCGAGCAATACGGCTACTTGGCGCTGATTGTCAGTATATTTCTAGAAGGGATAGGTGTACCGATGCCTGGTCAATCGCTGATGATCGCAGCATCTTTGCTCTCTTCAGAACAAGTCATGAACCTAAGTATGGTTATGATGGTATCGTGGCTAAGCTGCTTTTTTGGGAATACCTGTGGTTACCTAATCGGGTATTACTTTGAAGGCTGGTTGGATAAAAAAGGCTATATCTCTGGCCCGAAGATGCAAACACTTCAACTGACTATCCAGAAATACGGCCCTACGTGCTTGGTCGTCAGTCGCTTTATTGAAGGAATGAAGCAATTTATGCCTCTTGCGTGCGGTATCGCGAAAATGCCACGTAGAGAGTTTTTGCTCGGTAACGCCCTCGCGGCGACGGTTTGGGTATTGGTATTCAGCTTGTTAACTCACTTTGCATTTGAACATTTAAGCGTGTTGAGCAACCTGTACACCGAATACAAATATCTGGTATGGGCATTTGCTGCTGTCTTATTTACGTGGATGGTTTTAGGTATTGTTAAACGCAAAAAAGCCAAATCAATGCAATAACGACAGCCTCTTCATTGGCGCATAACTAAAGCTCTTGGTATCAGTGAGATACGTAATACGAGCTTTTATCTTTTTCTTTACGCGCAAAATTTAAACAGCCATTTAGACGTCTAGACGTTGACAATGCGTAAATGTGATATTAGTCTGCTCTTCTCTCTTATTATTAACATTGTCGTTTACATGTCCGGTTCCCAACAAACAACTAAAACAGTTGCACCTTCTGCGGTCGCACTGATCCCATTGATTGTATTCCTTGCGCTGTTTATTGGCGTAGGCACTTACTTATCTTTGCAAGGCGTTGAATTTGCCTTCTACCAGCTGCCTGCACCCATCGCGGTATTACCAGCCATCATCATTGCGTTTCTTTTAAGTAAAGAGAAACTTAACCGCTCAATCGAACACTTCATGCGTGGTGTTGGCCACCCAGACATCATCGCAATGTGTATGATCTATCTGCTTGCTGGTGCCTTTGCTGCTGTAGCAAAAGCCTCTGGCGGTGTTGATGCAACGGTGAACCTTGGTTTATCCGCAATTCCAACCAGTATGATTTTACCGGGCATTTTTCTGATTTCTGCTTTTATCGCAACAGCAATGGGCACTTCGATGGGTACCATCGCAGCCGTTGCACCCGTAGCGTTAGGCATTGCTGAATCAGCCGGGATGAGCTTACCGTTAACCGCAGGCGTTGTGCTGAGCGGCGCTATGTTTGGTGACAACCTTTCTATCATCTCTGACACCACGATCGCAGCGACACGCTCTCAAGGTTGTGAGATGAAAGACAAGTTTAAAGAGAACATTCGTATTGCTTTGCCTGCGGCGTTGATCGCGATTGCAGTGTTCGCTTTCAACAGTACAGCGACTCAAGTGCCTGCAACTGGCGATATTGAGTGGCTAAAAGTCTTGCCGTACATCACTATTTTGATCCTAGCGGTATCTGGTGTGAATGTGTTTGTGGTTCTGTCGATTGGTATCCTTTTGGCTGGCGGCGTGAGCTTGGCATCGATTGACAATTACGGACTGACTAATCTAGCCCAAGACGTTTATAAAGGCTTTGGTAACATGCAAGAGATCTTCTTGTTGTCCATGCTAATTGGTGGTTTGAGTGAACTGATGCGTCGTCAAGGCGGCCTTGCTTTCCTAACCAATTTCGTTAGCAGCCTTATCCACGCGTTTGGCTCTAGCCACTCTAAGCATGCCAACAGCCGCGCGAGTGAGCTAGGTATCGCAGGCTTGGTGTCGATGGTCAATGGCTGTACGGCAAACAACACCGTAGCCATCATTGTATCGGGCAGCGTTGCTCGCCAACTGGCGGAAGAGAATAATGTCTCTCCTCGCCGCTCAGCAAGCTTGTTAGACATTTTCTCATGCGTGGTGCAAGGCGTGTTGCCTTACGGCGCTCAAGTGTTGCTGCTAGGTTCCGTATTCAACCTATCGCCAATTGAAGTGGTTGCTAATTCTTACTACTGCTTTGCATTAGCGATAGCTGCTGTTGTTGCGGTGTTTATCAAACATCCCGCACGTCAACCTGTAGTGCAAACTGAGAACTAGCGACAAATACCGAAAAGGCTCCGATGGAGCCTTTTTACTTTCTTCTTTATTTTCCTTGCCGCGAACAGATTTACTTCAAAACTGAACGCAAGCTTTGCGCACTGTGTAAAGGAATCGCGAAGCAATGCGCCACATCGCGTAGAGCTTCCACCTGAGCCGCATTACTGATTGCTAACTCGCCTGTCACATCGAAGTGGTTGTTCTCAAACCCCACTCTCACATCTAATCCAAGTAACATCGCACTCGCTAAACAATCTTGCTCTCGCGCGCCAAAAGCACAAATGGCACATCGAATTTCTTCCTCGACAAAACGCGCCAAATTCAAGCCTCGTAAATCCCATGGCGAAGACTGTTGAGCTTGGTGATAACGCCCTAACACCACTAATGCATGCTGATGCATTTTAGGTAACACACCTGCATCACGCAGTTGGAAATAACGTTCAATGTCGGTTGCATCGTAGAGAATAATTTGGCTCACGATGTTGTTTTTAGCCACCCAATGGAAAAAGGCATGCCCTTCTTTCTCACTTGCGCGATCGGGGATTAACTCCCTCAATGCGAAAGAAGCCGCTTCTGGTTTCACAGCTTTAACTAACGCCCTCTGTTGTGCCGGAGAATATAAACCCACCGCCTCTGTGGTGAGCTGAACCATCATGTTTTCTCCCACCGCTTCTTTCACGGCATGGTAAATTGCCATGTTGTCATCGATGACTAATGAATGACGTCCCTTGGCGTCTCTAGCATGCAAATGGATCATGGCAGCCCCTGCTGTTTGACAAGCGATAGCCTCTGCAACCAGTTCGTCCGTTGCCATAGGTAAGTTAGCGTGATCATGCTTGGTTTTTCTTGCGCCGTTTGGAGCCACGATAATGGCGATAGGTTCTCGCAAATATTGGTTTGCTACTTCCATGTCTCCGCCACCTCTTTTAACGTCAGTGAGAGTTTGCCGACTAGTTCATCAATATGATGAGACTGAATAATGAATGGCGGTGCGAGCAAAATATGGTACCCATTAACGCCATCAATCGTTCCGCCCATTGGGTAGCACATTAAGCCATTTTCCATTGCTCGCTGTTTGATGCGTTTGTCTGCCAATGTGGCTTTACTCAGAGGCGACTTGCTTTCTTTATCCGCCACCAGCTCAATGCCAAAAAACAAGCCTTTACCACGAATGTCGCCAATGTACGGTAAATGGGCCAATGCAGAAGTAAGCTCATTACGCAGCAAAACACTTTGCCGATTCACCGCCGTTAATAAGTCATCTTGGAAGATGGTTTCAATTGTTGCCACGGCGGCTGCGCACGCCACAGGGTGCGCCATAAAAGTATGACCGTGTTGGAAAAAACCGCTTCCATCAGCAATAGCTTGATAGACTCGATCATTCGCAACCACCGCGCCAATAGGTTGATAACCCGCACCAAGCCCTTTAGCCATACAAACCAGATCGGGCTCTGCCTCTTCTTGCTCAAATGCAAAAAAACTGCCACTTCGCCCAACGCCACACATGACTTCATCCAAGATCAATAACACATCGTATTGGTCGCATATTTCGCGAATACGTTTGAAGTAACCTTGAGTCGCTGGCACAGCTCCAGCGGTGGCTCCCACAATAGGCTCGGCGACAAAAGCCATTACATTCTCAGCCCCCAACTCAAGAATTTTTGCCTCAAGTTCATTCGCCGTTCGCAATGAGTAATCCAATTCCGACTCATGAGTCTGCTGATACCGATAAGCATAGCAAGGGGCAATGTGATGGCTCGGATGCAAGATAGGCTTGAACGGTTCACGTCGCCATTCATTACCACCGACCGCCAGAGCTCCCAACGTATTGCCGTGATAACTTTGCTGACGCGCGATGAATTGCTTCTTCTCTGGCTTACCTGATTCCACAAAATACTGCCGCGCCATTTTTAGTGCCGACTCCACCGCTTCTGACCCGCCACTGACTAAATACACATGGTTGAACTGCTCAGGCATATACTGACAAATCAATTCCGCTAGTCGCTCACTGCTGTCACTAGTAAAAAATCCAGTATGAGCAAACGGCACTCGCTCGATCTGTTCCAACATGGCTTTTTTAACGGCGTGATGACTGTGGCCAAGGTTTGATACCGCAGCACCACCACAAGCATCGAGATATTGCTTTCCATGCTTATCGAATAGATAGACACCTTCACCTCTATCGATGATTGGCAGCGTGGCATGACAATGACGGTGAAATACGTAAGACATTTGAGTCCCTTCCAATGTATAAGATTTGCACACATCATCAGGAACAACCCCAAACGTGACAAGGGAATAAATTTCACCCTCTATGAGCTTTTGGAATACCACAAACCAAAAGCACCAAAGCATTTGATATTTAAATAATAAAATAAAAATAGGCCAGCTTTTTTAAAGGCTGGCCTATGGGTAACCCAAAGCTAAAAACAGAATCGTTTACGCGTTTAGCGCCTGTTCTAAATCGGCTAGAATATCGTCAATGTGTTCAATACCCACCGATAAACGAATCATCTCTGGAGACACACCAGCTTGTTTTTGTTCTGCTTCGCTCAACTGACGATGGGTCGTCGAGGCGGGATGACAAGCCAATGATTTTGCATCGCCAATGTTCACCAAACGCTTAAAGATTTTCAGAGCGTCATAAAAGCGCACACCTGCGTCATAGCCGTCTTTTAAACCAAACGACAAAATCGCAGAAGGCTTACCTTTCATGTATTTTTCGGCGAGATGGAAGTGATCAGAACTTGGCAATCCGGCATAACTTACCCAGCTGACTTTGTCATTCTGTTCCAAGAACTCAGCCACTTTGAGAGTGTTCTCGGTATGGCGCTCCATACGCAGCGGTAACGTTTCTAGCCCTTGCATAAGCATAAATGCATTCATCGGTGATAATGCCGATCCGGTATTACGCAATGGTACGGTACGCGCACGCCCGATAAATGCCGCCTCACCAAACGCTTCGGTATACACCACGCCGTGGTAAGAAGGTTCTGGTTGGTTGAAAACGGGAAAGCGGTCTTTGTGCTGCGCCCAAGGGAATTTACCGGAATCCACAATCACGCCACCTAATGTGGTGCCATGCCCACCAACGTATTTAGTGAGAGAGTGAACGACGATATCCGCACCGAACTCGATGGGTTTGCACAGCACTGGCGTCGCGACGGTGTTATCCACAATCACAGGCACACCTTGTGCGTGAGCAAGCTCCGCCACACGTTCTAAATCAATGATATTACCGGCTGGGTTACCAATGCTCTCGCAGTACACCGCTTTGGTATTTTCATCAATTAACTCAGCCAAACTTTCTGGTTTGTCATCTTTGGCAAACTTCACCTGAATCCCCTGATTTGGCAGCATGTGCGCAAACAAGGTGTAAGTACCGCCATAAAGTTGCGGCGTAGAGACGATGTTATCGCCCGCTTGTGCTAACGTCAGAATCGCATAGTTAATCGCTGCACTCCCCGCACTCACGACCAACCCGGCAATGCCGCCTTCTAACGCCGCCATGCGTTTTTCCAGAACATCGTTAGTCGGATTCATGATGCGAGTGTAGATATTCCCCGGCACTTCCAAGTTAAACAGATCAGCGCCGTGCTGCGCGTTATCAAACTCGTACGCGACCGTTTGATAAATCGGTGTCGCGACAGATTTAGTGGTAGGGTCAGTTTCGTAACCAAAATGGATGGATAGCGTTTCGTCTTTCATGTTCTTCCTTGAGCGTCATCGAGATAAATCGTGGACTTATCATGCCGACTTTTTAACCACAGAACCTCGTTATGGGTCACATTGTCCAAGTCCAGAAACGTTTATGAAATGGGAAAAGGTAACATTTTTGATATTCATCGATAGGTATAACTTGCGCTTGATTGAAAGTCTTTAATCTTGTTGATAATCCTCCTTCAATATGAACTAAAGTGAATTTGACCTATTGAGTTCTCAAACTCATTGAGATGGGAGCAATAGGCAAAAAACTTACTCTGTATGGAGATGACCGATGAACAAAAACTGGATCCCCATTGCCCTATCTGGGCTTGCTTTAACGGGGTGTTTTTCTGAAGAAGCGAAAGAAGTAGAAGCCGTCGCCGAGCCACTCAAAGTAACCGCCGCAGACAAAATTTATTATGGTGGCGACATCCTAACCATGGCAGGCGATAAACCAGAGTACGCCGAAGCCGTCGCGACATTAGGCGAGAAAATCATTTATGTCGGCAGCAAAGATGGAGCGATGGAACACAAGTTCGGTAAAACACAGTTGGTCGACTTAAAAGGCAAAACTATGTTGCCTGGCTTTGTTGATCCGCACAGTCATGTGTATGGTGTTGGTCTGCAAGCCATGGTCGCAAACGTGCTGCCATCTCCTGATGGCGAAGCCGATACCGTTGCGAAAATCATAGAAACTCTGAAAAATGCCGAGAACAATAATACGCAACGCCTATTCATTGAGAAAACCGGATGGATTTTAGGTTTTGGTTACGACGACGCCCAACTGGATTACTACCCTACCAAAGCGGATCTCGATAAAGTCAGCACAGATAAGCCTGTATTAATCATCCATACTTCGGGGCATTTGAGTGTCGCAAACAGTAAAGCGTTAGAGCTAGCAGGCATCACATCAGAATCGGAAGATCCAAAAGGTGGCATTATCCGCCGAATGGAAAACAGCCAAGAACCAAATGGGGTCCTAGAAGAAAACGCGCACTTTGCAATGCTGTTCAACCTCAATAAGTTGATTGATTCAGAACTTCAAGATCGCATGTTAGAAGCCTCGCAAGGTATGTACGCGAAATATGGCTATACCACGGCTCAAGAAGGACGAGCAACATCAGAAGGTTATGAAGCGATGAAACGCGCGTCGAAAAACGACAAGTTGATGATCGACTTGGTTGCGTACGCCGATATGGTATCGAGCAGCGATTTTATGGACTCGGAATACAACACGCCAGAGTACACAAACCATTTCCGCATCGGTGGCGTAAAGCTGAACTTTGATGGCTCTCCACAAGGTAAAACGGCATGGCTAAGTCAGCCTTACTTCCACCCTCCACATGGACAAGATAAAGACTACGCTGGCTACCCAACCTTTGAAGATCAACAAGCTTACGATTACGTAGAAACGGCCTTTAAAAATGAATGGCAAGTGCTGACGCATGCCAATGGTGACGCTGCGATCGAGCAATTTATCAATGCGGTAACCAAAGCAAATGAAAAGCTAGGAAAGCAAGACCGCCGACCTGTACTCATTCACGGCCAAACCATGCGCCAAGACCAAGTGGATCGCTTAGCTGCGCAAGGCATCTTCCCTTCTCTATTCCCAATGCATACTTTCTATTGGGGTGACTGGCATGTGGACTCGGTACTCGGCCATCCTCGTGCCGATTTCATTTCACCAACCCAAGCGGTGAGAAAGGCGGGGTTAAAATTCAGTACACACCATGACGCACCTGTGGCGCTGCCAAGTTCATTCCGAGTATTGGATGCGACCGTCAATCGCACCACCAGAACCGATAAAGTACTGGGGCCAGATCAGCGCGTTGACACGTACACCGCGCTGCAAGCCATGACCATTTGGCCGGCTTACCAACACTTTGAGGAGTCGTATAAAGGTTCTATCGAGGTGGGTAAGAATGCGGATTTAATCATCCTCGATAACAACCCGATGAAGATTGAACCTAAGGCGCTAAAAGACCTAAACGTGGAAGAAACTATCAGCCGAGGCGAGTCGGTTTATCAACGACAGTAATCCAAAATAAAACACCGCCGTCATCGAGGCGGTGTTTTCTATCTGACTCACCAAGCACTATATCTATTTACTCTCCACTTGCTGTAATAACCAAGTACGAAACTTGTTTGTGGACTGGCTTCGTGTGTTCATGATCAAGTAGTACCCTGCATTGGCTGGAACCGGCTGAAAGGGAGAAACTAAACGCTCTGTCGTCAATTCATCCTCAATCAGTGCCATTCGTGCCATCGCAATCCCAACTCCTGCTTCCGCCGCAGACATCGCCATATCCGTTCTATTGAAAAAGTGTCCAACATCGGTTTTAAAGTCTAATCCCATTGCTGACGCCCAATATAGCCACTCATAGTCACGCGTCGCTTTTTCCCATGGCATCGCATCGTGTAGTAGCGTCGCCTCCTGCCATTTCTTCACTGACATTGAGGATTCTTGTTCATCAAAAGGCACTTTTAGCCAACCATGATCCTCAAGGTACTTCGGACTCATTACGGGCAGCAGTTGCTCATCCAAAATCAACTCCGCGTTAGCATTTCGGTAAGGATGAAGACCATAGTCTATCGCGACGTCATAATCTTTTATCTCACTATTCACTAACGCCCCTTCCGCGAAGATTTGCACTTGGATATCCGGGTTCTCGTGATGAAAACTTTCCAGCTTTGGGACTAACCATTTAAAAGCAAAAGAAGGCGTTAATTTTAAGCGGATCTCATTGGTGTGCTTTTCTACTTTGAGCTCATCAAGCAGTTTGCTCAGCTCAGAAAAGTGAAACTGCGTTGCTTGGTGTAACTGAGTGCCTTTAGCGGTTAAACGAATACCGCGGGAATGGCGTTCAAATAAAGTAAAACCTAATAACTCTTCCAAATGAATAATTTGTTGGCTCACGGCTCCCGTAGTGAGGTGCAAAAACTTAGCCGCGCCAGTAAAGCTGCTGTGTTCCGCGACTTGGCTAAACAGACACAAGCCACTGATTAAATTACTTCTCATCCTTGAGCCTATAGTTTTTCTAAACACTGTATGTAATTTATATCGATTGTTAACAAAAGGTAAGGAAAAGAAACTAACCACTCAGATAAATGTGTGGAGTACATCAATGGAAGTCATCGTATTAGGCAGCGGCGTCATCGGCTTAACCTCTGCTTGGTATTTATCTCAAGCAGGCTATCAAGTTACTGTTATTGACCGTCAACCAAGCAGTGCAATGGAAACAAGTTTCGCCAATGCTGGGCAGATCTCGTACGGCTATTCTTCGCCTTGGGCTGCGCCTGGTGTTCCTGTTAAAGCCATAAAGTGGTTAATGGAAGAGCATGCTCCACTCAAAATCAAACCAACCCTCAATGCCGATATGATCAGTTGGGCAAGTAAGATGGTGGCCAACTGCACCCTGTCTCGCTACCAAGTCAACAAAGCTCGCATGCTTTCGATAGCTAACCACAGTCGTATGTGTCTGGAACAATTACGTCAAGAACATGCCATTGAATATCAAGGTCGCCAGTTCGGCACCTTGCAAGTATTTCGAACGTCTCAACAGCTGCAAGCCATTGAAAAGGATATGCAGCTTCTAGAGCAAAGCGGGACTCGGTTTGAGTTGATGGACGTAGAACGCTGCATTGAACAAGAACCTGGACTGGATCTTGTGAAAGATAAACTGGTTGGTGGCTTGCACCTGCCAGATGACGAAACAGGAGATTGCTATCAGTTTTGCCAACAACTAACAGAACTCGCTAAGGCCCATGGCGTGAGGTTCGAGTTCGACACCGAAGTAAGCAATTGGGTTACAGTAGGCAAAAAGATCATAGGTGTCCAAACGAATCGAGGACAGTTTAAAGCAGACCAATATGTGGTTGCCTCTGGCAGCTATTCTACAGCGCTACTCAAGCAACTCGACATTGAGATTCCTGTCTATCCAGTAAAAGGCTATTCGCTCACCATCCCAATGGAAGATGAGCACTTCTCTCCTCGCTCTACTGTGATGGATGAAACCTATAAAGTCGCCATGACTCGGTTTGATGACAGAATTCGCGTAGCGGGCACCGCAGAATTAGCAGGGTTTGATGCCTCCCTTCCGCAAAAACGAAAAAACACCATCGAAATGGTCATCCGTGATCTTTTCCCTCGCTGCGGCGACTTTAGCCAAGCCGAGTTTTGGAGTGGCTTTAGACCAATGACGCCTGATGGCACACCGATTATTGGCGCAACTAAATACGATAACCTTTTTACTAACACCGGACACGGTACTCTGGGTTGGACTATGGCTTGTGGTTCTGGTCAATTACTAGCGAGCATTATGGCTGGTGAAAAAGCGAAAGTGATGAATGACACAGAGCTTAACCTTTGCCGTTATGCATAAGGACATATCTGCATAAAAAAACAAACAGGCCTTTACTCCACAAAATGCATATTATTTGGCATTTTTAACTCATCAAATGTGCAGCACATTTTAATGACAATGTGCTGCATATTTAATCATCAGACAAATCTTCTACCTCAAAGGAGCAAATAAGCAACAAGAACTAAATTTTAACAATCACTCTCCATTCTGTGTTCACCATCACGCTACAAAGGATTTATAGCCAAAAAAGTTAACATTTGCATTACATAAAGGGTAATGTATTGTGTGAAAAACAACCACAAACACAACTAACAGGGAAAATACTCATGCAGTCATTAGTTGATTTTCTGAATGGAATTATTTGGAGCCCGGTACTGATCTATTTGTGCCTTGGTGCAGGTTTGTTCTATTCAATCATGACGCGTTTTGTACAAATTCGTCACTTCTTTGAGATGTGGCGCTTATTACTTTCAGGGAAGAGTTCAACAAAAGGGATATCATCATTTCAGGCACTTGCTGTTTCACTATCTGGCCGTGTAGGTACAGGTAACATTGCTGGTGTTGCTGCCGCTATCGGTTTTGGTGGACCAGGCGCCGTATTCTGGATGTGGGTCGTTGCCTTCTTTGGTGCGGCAACCGCATACGCAGAGTCGACACTTGCGCAAATCTATAAAGAAGAAGACGAAGGTGAATTCCGTGGTGGTCCTGCTTACTACATTGAAAAAGCAATGGGACAAAAATGGTACGCTTGGATCTTCGCTATCGCAACCATCTTTGCATGTGGTGTTCTACTTCCTGGCGTTCAATCGAACAGCATCGGTAACGCAGTAGAAGCAGCATTTGGCTCAGGTGACATGATTGAAACCGCTATTGGTACCTTCAGTTTTGCTAAAATTTTCACTGGTACGGTTGTCTGTGTCATTCTGGCCTTCATCATCTTCGGTGGCGTAAAACGTATTGCGAACTTTACCCAAATCGTTGTGCCATTTATGGCGCTGGCTTACATCATCACTGCATTTGTCATCATCCTTCTAAACATTGGTGAGGTTCCACGCATTTTCGGCATGATCATTGGTGACGCGTTCACACCAATGGCAGGTGTTGGTGCGGCAATCGGTTGGGGTGTAAAACGTGGCGTTTACTCCAACGAAGCAGGTCAAGGTACTGGTCCTCACGCAGCAGCTGCAGCGAGTGTTGATCACCCAGCTCAGCAAGGTCTTGTTCAATCTTTCTCTATTTACATCGATACACTACTTGTGTGTTCGGCAACCGCGTTTATGATTCTTATCACTGGCGCGTACAACGTAAATGGTGCAGTTGAAGGTACGTTCCTAATTCAAAACCTACCGGCTGATATTGGTGCGAATGGTCCTGTATTTACGCAAATGGCGATCGAAAGTGCACTACCTGGCGTGGGTAAACCATTCATCGCAATCGCACTTTTCTTCTTTGCGTTTACGACCATTCTAGCTTACTACTACATTGCAGAAACGAACATTGCTTACATTCGTCGTACATTCAAAGTAAATGGGCTGATGTTTATTCTGAAAGTCATCATTATTTCATCAGTGTTCTACGGAACCGTGAAAACCGCCAACTTAGCCTGGGCGATGGGTGATGTAGGTGTAGGTCTAATGGCATGGCTTAACATCGTCGGTATTTTGATCATCTTCTTTATGTCGAAACCAGCTCTCAAAGCATTGAACGATTACGAAGAACAACAAAAACGTGGTGTGACCGACTTTACATTCAACCCTGTAGCGCTAGGCATTAAAGGCGCAGATTACTGGGAAGATAAGTACAAGCGTAAAACGGGTAAGGCACCAACGGCAGACAACAGTACTACAGAAACTGTTGAACAACCATCAACATAGCCTTAACGCATAAACAAGAAAAAGCAGTGGTCCGTTTAAGGGCATAAAAAAGGGGATTAACCATTGGTTAATCCCCTTTTCTGCATTATGTGTAAAGGATTAAGCAGCGACAGCTTCAACTTTACGAGCGATTTTTGCTTTACCTACAGGTAGAACTTCACGACCAAATTCGTTGTTTAGTACTTGTGCCATTGCGAAGTAAATCGCGCTTGCACCACAGAAGATACCTTCGAAACCAGCGATAGCACCGATCACTTCACTACCAGTAAAGTCACGAGCTGCGAGTAGGAAGAACAAGATAGTTAGAGAACCAAATACCACTTGCTTCGCTGTTGGGTAGCATAGAGAACCAATGAACATGAAACCAGTGAAGATGCCCCAAAGCGCTAGGTACCAACCCATAAAGCTTGCTGGGCTTGCAGGAAGACCCATGTGAGGCATTACGATCAAGCCTACTAGTGTTAGCCAAAATAGACCGTAAGAAGTAAACGCAGTTGTGCCGAACGTGTCGCCGCGTTTAAAGCACATGATGCCAACGATTACTTGGCTAAGGCCACCGTAAAAGATGCCCATCGCTAGAATCATAGAGTCAATTGGGAAAAATCCTGCGTTATGAATATTGAGCAGAATAGTGGTCATACCGAAACCCATTAGACCTAGCGGTGCTGGGTTAGCCAGTTTTGTCGACATGTACAAATACCTTTTTTCAAAAATGTTGATAAAAAATGCGCGCGAATTTTAATGGGCCCCAGAACAAAAGAGAAAAACTGTTATTGAAAACTTAGATTCCATAAATAAGCAACCGCTCAAATAAAAAAAGACCCCGCTAAAAAGCAGAGTCTTTATAGATGGTTAGACTACTTTTCAATCAACTACAGGCAAGAGATCTCGTCCCAGAACCAGTTACTTTGCGTTGGGCTTTCCCACACTCCAGGGCCGTTTTTTGCGACAAAGCATTTGTTTTGGTACGTCACTTTATCGCCGTTAGCGACTTGCGTTACGCCCGGCTCCCACTGAATAAAATTACCTGTCACTGGTGGTTCTGGCTCGGTTACTGGTGGCTCCGGTTCTGTGACGGGCGGCTCTGGCTCAGTCACTGGTGGTTCAGGTTCCGTTGTAGGCGGCTCTGTCGGAGTGCCTGAGACCAGCTTCCACGGGTCGCCTTTCGTTGGCTCATTACCTTGTGACCACCATTTCGCTTCGTAAACAGCACCTTGGTAAGAGACTTGATCACCAGTGTTGTACACTTTGCTTGCATCCCAAGCTGCCACGCCACCTACAGGCGGATCGACCGGATTTACAGGATCTAACTTGTCAACCACACGAACTTCAGGCCAACCCGCATGAGATTGGTAGAAGTTAGTTACGCACTTCTCGTAATCACCCGCAACTAGCGCAGAGTAAGCCGTTTGGAAACCAACCAACTCACATTCAAACGAATGGCCTCCAGGGCGATCTGAGTAGTATTTCCAGTTACCATCCCAGTTGGTGTAAAGCACGTCTGTCGCACCATTTAGGTTCAGACTGCCGTAAGGCGTCTGCTGCCAACAAGTGTTTGTTTCATCAGCTTCAATTGGAATTTGATAATGGGCGGCAAGACCTTCCCAATAACGAATACGGTTAACAGGTTGACCTTTATCCTTGTTTTGCTCACCACACTCAATACCACCATTGATCACGTTGATGGTGGTACCAAAGCCGTAACCAATGCCAGCATCAAGCTCACGCTGTGAAGGCACCCAAGTACGGTCAATCACATGTAGCATTGCAGGTTTCGGTGCTTGTGGAGTTAGGAAGAACCAGATAGCCGATGCTAAGTTCAACCATGAATCCGCAACCAAGCCTGGATTTTTTAGCAATACAGATGCATCACCATCAAACATCACTTCAGAGAACGCGCCATAGTTAAAATGGTAAGAAAGCTGTTTAGCACCACGTCCAAAGTAACCTTGTCCTGGTTCACATGGCCAACGCTTATTTTGCCAGTCATTCTGACCACAACCGGTCGTGTAACCTTCTTGACCTTCTGACCAGCCCATTTCACGCACATGAACCAAAGCTTGCTGCCACTCTTCCAATCCAAGAGGGTTATCCGATACGTTATCAATCGAAATATGACCACCAGTTTCCTGCGCAAAGTGAGCAAAGGCTGTCACGATCGATTTTTTACAAATCGCATCCGAATCTCGACCATCCGTGTACTCACCACAGAATGCTGGGAACTTACCAATTGCACGTAGGAAACGCGTGTAAGTGTATTCAGGTGCCGCCATTTGAGTCAGGAAGTCCCACTCACTTTCAGGGAACACACGCTCTACACGCTTCACGTTTTCTGGATTGGTTGCCGCTCCAGGAACAATCGCCTCCACCACTGAGTTCGGGCGCGTCTCTAATGCTTGTGACCAAATGGCATACATAGGGTCAGAGGTTTTGCTTTGCTCTACGGCTTGAACGTCACCACGAGCAATGACATAACCGTTTGGATTCTGCGGATCGGGCTGGATATTCATACTCGCATTCGCTTGTGCAGCTAGGACACAACTCAATGCAAGAGGAAGATGTTTGAGTGCAAACATGTCTAGTCTCCGGATTTTAACAATACAATATACAAGGAATAACTAGACATATAGTGGATCATATATACAAAACGCCGAGCTAAGTGCTTTGATTCTGCGAGACAAAATGAATAAATAAGTCCTCGCACACATTTTGTCACAAGAAAAATGTTACCTTGACTCAAAAGAAAAGCGGAGACCCAATGAGCCTCCGCTTTATGATATTTCTATCTTTATTGTTCTGCCGAAACCACGTCTAGCTGCGCGGTTGATTTTTGTTTAGACAACACAAAATAAACCACACACTGAGCAACAATAGCGGCAAGCACAATCACTGGCGAGGCGTTGATTCCAGCTAAAAGGAAACACCCTAATGCAATCATTCCATTGAGTAATGCGTAAGGCAACTGTGTACGGAAGTGCTCATACTGCTCACACCCAGCTCCTGTTGACGACAAAATCGTAGTTTCAGAGATTGGCGAGCAGTGATCGCCAAACAGGCCACCAGATAACACTGCACCAATACAAACTAACAAAGGAGCATCAATCGCGACGGCCGTTGGGATCACCAATGGCATCATGATGGCAAATGTCCCCCAAGATGATCCCGTAGCGAACGAAATAATACCAGCAAGCAAAAAGGCGACTGCTGGCAATAGCCAATACGGGAAACTGGCTTGAGCTTGTTCAGCAATATATGCAGCTGCACCTAATTCTTTCCCAACCGAGCTAAGTGCCCAAGCCAATACCAAAATCACGGCTACAGACATCATGTTCGACATCCCTTTTAGGTAAACCTGAATGCCATCAGAGAGTTTTCTTACGCCATAAAACGCCATCAGCGCAATCAAAGTAAAGGCTGCGAAGAAATATGCCGAAGAAAGTGCAGCCCTGAACGTTGAGCCTGCTACTTTTTGAAATGGAAAACCGTGTGGTACGAGGATGGTACATAGGACCACCAGCATAACGAGCAAAGGCGCCCAGACAAAACTGGATTTTGCATTTTTATGCGTAAACACATTCATCGATTCCTGAACTTTTCCAAAGTCGGAACCCTGCTCTGCTAGTTGTTCAGCCTTCGCCATCGGTCCGAAATCTAATTTGAAGAAAGAGACAATCGGCACAATCGCGATCGCAAGAAAGGCGTAAAACTGATACGGAATCGCACCAATGAAAGCATCCCAGTCACTCATAGTGACATTCAGGGCAGTAAACTCTTTTTGAATCAACCCCATGATGTAAACACCCCATCCGATAAAAGGAATCAAGATTGCGACCGGAGAGGAAGTCGAATCGATAATAAAAGCTAATTTTTGGCGTGATACTTTTAGCTTATCAAATAAAGGCCGGAACACCGGGCCAACAATCAAGGGTGTACCAAGGTCAGAGAAGAAAATAACCACACCACCGAACCATGCGGACAGTTGAGCTTGGCATTTACTCGCCACCCATTGAGTAACCTTTTTAGCAAAAGCAACACCACCACCAGACTTTTCCATCAGCGCAACGAAACCACCAATGAACACTAATAACAAAATCACACCAGCGTTGTAGCTATCGGTAAGTTGCGGCAGTAGATAGCTTTTCATCAACGCACTAAACGAGTCTAGTGGTCCTTTTTCGACAAATGTCCCTTCAAGCATAGCGACGCCACTGACCACACCAGCGAATAAACCAACGACGACATTTCGCGTCGTCAGAGCGAGGAAAAGAGTAATAAGGATGGGAATGAGAGAGGTAACTTCAGCCTGTTCCATAGCAATACCATTTATAATATTTAAACAATTAAAATGAATATATATTTAATTTTATCGCATGTATATATCTCCTATAAAAAAGTTGAGTCCCCTCTTCACAAATTTGAAGCACAAAAAAACCAGCCCGGAGGCTGGTTCTTATAAACTCAACAGTCTAGAGGAAAATTATTCCCACTCGATTGTCGCTGGTGGCTTACCAGAAATGTCGTAAACAACACGAGAAATGCCATCAACTTCGTTGATAATACGGTTAGATACCTTACCTAGGAAGTCGTATGGTAGATGCGCCCAGTGTGCCGTCATAAAGTCGATGGTTTCTACTGCACGCAGTGATACAACCCAGTCGTATTTACGGCCATCTCCCATTACACCTACAGATCGAACTGGTAGGAATACCGTGAACGCTTGAGATACTTTGTCATATAGGTCTGCAGCGTGAAGCTCTTCAATGAAGATAGCATCAGCACGACGTAGCAAGTCACAGTATTCTTTCTTGATTTCACCAAGAACACGAACACCTAGACCTGGACCTGGGAATGGGTGGCGGTAAAGCATGTTATAAGGCAGGCCTAGCTCTAGACCAATCTTACGAACTTCATCTTTGAACAGCTCACGTAGTGGCTCAACAAGACCCATTTCCATTTCATCTGGTAGACCGCCCACATTGTGGTGTGATTTTATCACGTGCGCTTTACCAGTCTTAGATGCCGCAGACTCGATTACGTCTGGGTAGATGGTACCTTGCGCTAGCCATTTTGCATTTTTCAGCTTTTTCGACTCTTCATCGAATACATCTACGAATACGTGGCCGATTGTCTTACGCTTCTCTTCAGGGTCAGACTTGCCTTTCAGTGCTTCAAGGAAACGATCTTCTGCATCAACTTTGATGATGTTTAGGCCGAACTTATCGCCAAACATATCCATCACTTGTTGACCTTCATTTAAACGAAGTAGACCGTTATCAACAAATACACACGTTAGCTTGTCGCCAATTGCGCGGTGCACCAGCATCGCAACAACAGATGAATCCACACCACCAGATAAGCCTAGGATAACTTCGTCGTCACCCACTTGCTCTTTAATGCGAGCAACCGCGTCTTCGATGATAGATTCCGATGTCCATAGACGCTCACAGCCACATACGCCAAGAACAAAGTTCTCAAGCATTTGTAGGCCACCTTTTGTGTGTGTCACTTCTGGGTGGAACTGAACGCCGTAGTATTTCTTCTCTTCGTTCGCCATCGCAGCATAAGGACAAGTGTCTGTCTCACCAACTTTTACGAAATCGGCTGGGATCTCTACTACTTTGTCGCCGTGGCTCATCCAAACGTCTTGAGTTGCTTCAAGATCTTTAAATAAGGCACATTCACCAGAAACTTTAACCTGAGCGTAGCCAAACTCACGTTCGTTAGAGCCTGCTACTTTGCCACCTAGTTGTTCCGCCATAGTTTGCATGCCGTAACATACACCAAGTAAAGGAACACCAGAATCAAACACATATTGAGGCGCGCGTGGAGAGTTCTCTTCCGTTACGCTTTCTGGACCACCAGATAGGATAATGCCATCTGGGTTGAATTCGCGAATATCCGCTTCTTCTACATCCCAGCTCCATAGTTCACAGTAAACGCCGATTTCACGTACGCGGCGTGCTACTAATTGAGTGTACTGAGAACCGAAGTCCAAGATCAGAATACGTTGGTCATGGATATTTTTAGTCATTTTGAGCAGTCTTTTTAAGGCTAAGTGATTAAAACCGAGGCGAGTGTACTCGCCTCTTCTTAATGCTTCAAGGAAAAAGCAAACGTTTCCGTTAGGTAATTAGTTCCCTAGACGGTAGTTCGGAGCTTCCTTAGTAATTTGAACATCGTGTACATGAGACTCTTGCATACCAGCACCAGAGATACGTACAAATTCAGCTTTCGTACGCATATCTTCGATAGTTGCAGAGCCAGTTAGACCCATGCTTGAACGTAGACCACCCATTTGTTGGTGTACGATCTCTTTTAGACGGCCTTTGTATGCGATACGACCTTCGATACCTTCTGGTACTAGCTTGTCCGCTGCGTTGTCAGACTGGAAGTAACGGTCAGAAGAACCTTGAGACATTGCACCAAGAGAACCCATGCCACGGTAAGACTTGTAAGAACGGCCGTTGTATAGAATCACTTCACCCGGCGCTTCTTCAGTACCTGCAAACATAGAACCAACCATCACACATGATGCGCCTGCTACGATTGCTTTACAGATATCACCTGAGAAACGGATACCACCGTCAGCGATAACTGGAATACCATAATCATTAGCCACTTCTGCCGCATCTGCGATTGCAGTGATTTGTGGAACTCCCACACCCGTTACAATACGAGTTGTACAGATAGAACCAGGGCCGATACCAACTTTCACTGCGCTTACGCCAGCTTCGATTAGTGCTTTAGCACCAGCACCTGTTGCTACGTTACCACCGATGATGTCTAGATCTGGGTAAGCTGCACGTGTTTCACGAATGCGGCTTAGAACACCTTCAGAATGACCGTGTGAAGAGTCGATAAGTAGAACGTCAACGCCAGCTTCAACTAGTGCAGCAACTCGCTCTTCGTTACCAGCACCAGCACCAACTGCTGCGCCAACACGTAGGCGACCACGCTCATCTTTACATGCGTTTGGTTTACGTTCTGCTTTGTGGAAGTCTTTCGCAGTAATCATACCGGTTAGTTGGAACTCATCATTCACAACCAATACTTTCTCTACGCGAGCTTCGTGCATTTTCTCTTGCACTTCTTCTCGTGTAGCACCTTCTTTAACCGCTGCCAACTTCTCTTTTGGCGTCATTACTGAAGATACTTTCTTAGAAAGGTCCGTCACAAAACGAACGTCACGACCAGTGATAATACCAACAAGCTCATTGCTCTCAGTGACAACAGGGAAACCTGCAAAACCATGCTTTTCAGTGAGTGCAACAACATCAGCGATGGTCGCGTCAGGGTTTACTGTAACCGCGTCAGTCACCATACCAGCTTCGAACTTCTTAACTTTACGAACTTCGGCTGCCTGCTGCTCAATAGACATGTTCTTGTGGATAAAGCCAATGCCACCCTCTTGCGCTAGCGCGATCGCTAGACGAGCTTCAGTAACAGTGTCCATAGACGCTGAAATCATTGGGATGTTTAGGGTGATGTTCTTAGTTAGCTGAGTGCGAAGATCAGCTGTGTTTGGGAGAACGGTGGAGTGTGCTGGCACAAGTAGTACGTCATCGAATGTCAGCGCTTCTTTGGCAATTCTTAGCATTTGCAATATCTCACAATTAGAGGAGTAAAAAGAACAATCCAATCTCATCGTTTCGCATAATGAGGGTAACCTGTGTTAGCAACAAGCTACATTTGGATTAGATATTGCGGAGGGATTATACGGTTAACGCAATCGCTTGACCACAAATTTTTTAATTTTTTTCTTGCAATTACTCCCTTGCTATGTATTATATTGCCGCTAATTTCCATACTCACGTCTAAGAGATTAGCTGTGCTCTCCAAGACCAATCAAAACATCTTTACTGTTTCTCGTCTCAACGCAGAAGTTCGTTTACTCCTTGAAAACGAAATGGGGATCGTTTGGCTCGTCGGAGAGATATCCAACTTCTCAGCTCCTGTCTCTGGTCACTGGTACCTCACTCTTAAAGACTCTCGCGCTCAAGTTAAATGTGCCATGTTTCGTGGTAACAATCGCCGCGTTACTTTCAAGCCCGCTAACGGTAATCAAGTCCTAGTAAAAGCTCGTCTTTCTCTTTATGAGCCTCGCGGTGACTACCAATTGATCATCGAAAGCATGCAACCGGAAGGTGACGGCCGTCTTCAGCAAGAGTTTGAAGAGCTGAAAATGAAGCTTGCCGCAGAAGGGTTGTTCGCTCAAACCAATAAGCAACCTTTGCCTGAACACCCAAAACGTGTTGGCGTCATCACATCGAAAACTGGTGCCGCGCTTTACGATATCTTAGACGTATTGAAACGTCGTGATCCTTCCCTACCCGTTGTGATTTATCCGACAGTGGTACAAGGTGAAGATGCAGCCATTCAAATCGCACAAGCCATTGGTCGCGCTAACAGCCGTGATGAATGTGATGTGCTAATTGTGGGCCGAGGTGGTGGTTCATTAGAAGACTTATGGTGCTTTAACAACGAGATATTAGCTCGCACGATTGCAGCAAGCCAAATTCCTATTATTAGCGCCGTTGGACATGAAGTCGACGTGACAATAGCAGATTTTGTCGCCGACGTACGCGCACCTACTCCATCAGCGGCCGCTGAGCTAGTAAGTCGTGATAACAGCCACAAAGATCAAGCTTTAGTTACCCGCCAGCATAAGTTAGCGAGCGCGATGCGTTACTACCTAGCACAACAAAAGCAGCAATCTGCGCAATTAGTGCACCGTCTAGAGAGACAGCACCCAAGCTATCGCTTGCAACGTCAGACGCAACAGTTAGATGAGTTGGACATGCGCTTACAGCGAGCGATGAGTAGTTTTATTGCCTTGCGCCAACAGCGAATCGAGCGTCAACATTATCGGCTGCAATTAAATTCTCCTGTAACACGCCTTGCCGAGCAGAAGTCGAAGCTAGAACGTGTTGAGCAAAAGCTCATGGATGCAATGGATCGCAAGTTACTGACTATGCGCCATCAACTCGCGATTGCTGCAGAGAAGTTAGACACCGTCAGCCCGCTAGCGACATTGAAACGAGGTTACTCAATTACTCAAACTGAGCAAGGTAAAGTGATTACGCAATCTTCAGATGTTAAGTCGGGAGATGTATTGATTACTCGATTAGCCGAAGGCGACGTTCGCTCTACCGTTAACTGAATACAAACTCTGGTTAACTGATTTTCTGGAACTCAAATCGGACACGTGATTTTGATTTGAGTTCATTACACACATTACAAAAGTAACTCGCAGCACCGCATGCTTGCAGCTTCTCCAGCTCCGCCTCACAATCAGGGCAAAAACCTACTTTTTTAAAATCCGATTCACACTGTGCGCAATGATATTGTCCTGTCCATTCCAGTTCGACATTGCAAGTCGGGCAAATGTTCTGCTGCATATCCCGTTCCTCTCTCTAAACTAAGCAATTTCGAGTAACGCATGCTACTCAAAATAACGAACAAGTATGTTGATCTTCATCACCACCCCAACAAGTTTCACGAGGCGCTAACCATACTTGATACGTAGGATCTTATACTGATCGTCTGATATTTACTCCTTGATCAGCGATCACCCCTTAAAAGAATATTTATATAACCACACACCGAAAGCATAAGTTACATATTCTGCATTCCAATTTAATACAGAACAAAAGCCCTTAAATTAATTTAATTAAACAAAAAATTAGAATTTAATAAAAAGATCTTATTCAGAAAGCAGCATTTACATTGGTGTGCATTTCGATAGTTTGAGCGTCGAGCTCAACGAGTTTAACTTGGATAAAAGCAAACTCATTTAAATGGCTCGCATGCGTTCCACCACAAGGGATTACCGCTAATTGACCTTCCCCTAAATCGCACTTCCAATAGCGAGAATCCGTTAATCTGTCGCCGTGGCATTCCATGGTGATCATCGTATCTCTTTGAAGCCATTCAACCAGTTGGCCATTCACTTTTTCTGCAATCGCCTGGAGGTCATTCAGCATATCTGCACTGTTTAATCCTCTTTTACGGAGTGTTTTGCCTAAACGGTACGTATCGAGGCACTTGTCTGGAGTGACATAACTCGTAACTTGCGCATAGCTATTAAAGTCATAATAACCATGTGGGTCTTTGCGGTCTGCGTCTTTTCGCCAATAGTCTTCCGCTAGTACTTTATTCAACGCCAAATACGCTAAGTGTCCTGCAGTGTGGCCTCGGCTCAAAGCATTTTGATAGTCTTTATCTACCGCTAATGTCACCAAGTCATTAATTGCAAGTGATTCCGTACGTGATAAAACATGCACGACGACAAACACCCAACCTTCAGCATCACGCTTTACAGGAATGTCACTACCCACATACAGAGCACCACTTTCCTGCTCCACTGCTCCAACTTGGCAATCTACCACGTCATACTCAGCCGCATTCACCTTCAACGTTCCTTTGTCTGCAGGGTGATCCGGCCATATGTGACTAACGGGATGGAACGGCGTGACATCTGTAATAACGTAAGTCACTTCTTCCGTAGATTGAACGAGCTGTATTTGTGCTTCTAATTGCCATATTTGATGACAAAAACGAGTCTTTGTTGCTGTGATAGTCATTTTTACGATTACTTTTGATAAAAAAATACCCAAGTAGAAACTTGGGTATTCGAATTTCATTATTTATTGCGGTTTTTCACCATCGACATCATACGCTTACGTTTACGCTCTTGTGATAGCGTAAGCTTATTCGTACGATTCTCGTATGGGTTATCACTGTTGTGGAAGTTAATGCGAATCGGTGTTCCCATAATTTCCAGAGACTTACGGAAGTAGTTCATCAGATAACGTTTATACGAATCTGGCAATTCACGAACCATGTTACCGTGGATAACAACGATCGGTGGGTTGTAACCACCTGCGTGTGCGTATTTGAGTTTGATACGACGACCACGAACCATTGGCGGCTGGTGATCATCCACTGCCATCTTCATGATACGCGTCAGTACTGACGTACCCACACGCGTTGTCGCCGAGTTATATGCTTCTTGGATAGATTCAAACAAGTGACCAACGCCAGTACCGTGCAGCGCAGAGATAAAGTGGATACGCGCGAAGTCGACGAATCCTAGACGGCGGTCCAGTTCTTTCTTCACGCTTTCTTTCACGTCACTGTCTAGACCATCCCACTTGTTAACGGCGATGACAATTGAGCGGCCAGCATTCAGTGCAAAACCAAGCAAGCTTAGGTCTTGGTCTGAAATATTTTCACGTGCATCAATCACCAGTAGAACGACGTTTGCATCTTCTACCGCTTTCAGCGTCTTAACAACAGAGAACTTTTCAACCGTTTCATTGATACGACCACGACGACGAACACCTGCGGTATCAATTAGTACGTATTCGCGTCCATCACGCTCCATCGGGATGTAGATAGAATCACGCGTTGTACCAGGCATATCGTATACAACTACACGTTCTTCACCCAGAATACGGTTAGTCAGTGTCGATTTACCTACGTTAGGACGACCGATGATCGCCAACTTAATCGGCTGCTCTTGAAGGCGCTTGAATTCAGCTTCTGCGTCTTCTTCAGTGTAATCTTCAACAAGAGGCTCTTCGTCTTCGAATCCAGTCAGGTCTTCAATCTCACCGTCTTCAGATTCACTTGTTAGTAGATCATCAAAGAATGGAGATAAAGCTCGCTCAAGCAAAGCGGTCACACCACGGCCATGAGCGGCCGCAATCTGATACATATCATCCACGCCGAGCTGCCAAAAATCAGCACACGCCGCATCGGCATCAATACCATCTATTTTGTTTACCACCAGCATCGCTGGCTTTTCAATTTTACGCAGATGCGCAGCAATTGCTGCATCTGAAGGAGTCAGACCAGCACGACCGTCAACAAGGAACAATACAACATCAGCCTCATCAATCGCGGCTAATGACTGTTCTGCCATCTTTGTTTCCACGCCTTCTTCTGTGCCATCAATACCGCCGGTATCAATCACAATGAATTCGTGCTCTTCACCAAGTCTCGCCTGGCCATACTTACGGTCTCGCGTTAGGCCTGGAAAGTCCGCAACCAACGCGTCACGAGTGCGAGTCAATCGGTTAAATAGTGTAGATTTACCTACGTTCGGACGCCCTACTAGAGCTACAACAGGTACCATAACAACCTCTACAATAATCTTTCTTCTGTAGTTATAGGTAACGACTTGCTCGATGCCAAATCAAACCAGCTTTTTACCTATAACCACGTCAGGGTTAATAAATTCAAACAACAAAACGGCTCCTAGCTGTCACCAGCCAGGAGCCGAATGTGAATTATATCACGATATTATTCGTTAATGGTTAGTTTCTTTACATCGCCGTTGCGAGTTGTAATCACATAACCATCCGACAATAACGTCGGGCCAACGGCCAAGCCGCTATCATCGATAAACTGCTGCGCAACAAATTCGCCCGTTGAACGATCCATCCAGTGAAGGTAACCAAGCGTGTCACCGACAACGAGATAATTGCCGACAATAACTGGCGCTGTAAGTTGTCGGTGCTCAAGCAAGCTATTTTCCCACAACTCAGTCCCACTTCGTGAATCAACGGCAACAACATGATCTTTTTCCGTTATCACAAAGATGCGGCTACCATCTGTAGAAATGTCTGTTGCAGATGAGTAATTACGCTTCCAAATCGGGTTCGCTGAACGCAAATCAATGGCGATAAGTTGACCATTGTATCCAATGGTGAAAAGAGTACCACCTAGCACAATTGGCGATGAATCAACGTCAACCAAACGATCAATTTCTGTCGCGCCTTTTGGCGTACCAACAGGCTGTTGCCAAATCAGCTGACCACGCTCAACGATAGCAGCTGCGAGTCGGCCATTTGCCGTTCCCCAAAATACACCGCCGCCAATTGCAGTCGGAGTGCTGTCACCACGTAAAGTTAGGTTCGGCACTTCTGTACTCAATGCCCAGCGTTGCTCACCTGTACTCTCATTAAGTGCAATCAACATGCCTCGGCTAGTATTGATGATAATAAGGCCTGAATCTGCAACTGGCTTCGCCAGTACCTCACCACCAACTTTTACACGCCAAACAATCTCACCTGTTTCTTGGTCAAGAGAGATGACTTCACCATTCTCAGAGCCAATGTAAAGGTTTCCGTATGCTGCAGTGATACCACCAGAGAGACGAGCAATGACATCTTCTTCTAGGTCCGTTTGCCAACGTTGTTTACCGTTTTCAGGATCCAGCGCTTTTACTAAGCCATCGCGACTTGCCACGAACAATGTATCATTCGCAAATACAGGGGATAGCTTTGAAAAGTAATGACCAACACCATCGCCAACCGATGTGCTCCACTCACTACTGGTTGTAAACTCACTGTCTACCTGAGGTAGTGGCGCCATTACAATAGTATCTTTCTCACCAGCACAACCGGCAAGAATTCCCATTGTTAACGCCCCTAACAAGGCTTTGTTAAAGACTCTTTTCATCCAATGCGGTCCTTATTTCGCCAGATCGTCCAATTTCATTTGTAGTGTCGGGCTTGCGTCTGCCGCTTGCTGAGCTTCAGTATACGCAGCGTATGCGGCATCTTTGTCACCTTGGCGAATCGCAATATCGCCACGCAGTTCAGCAATACGACCTGTCCATGCTGCATCAGTGACGTTACTTAGTTCAGCCGTTGCAGCGTCAAAGTTACCCATTTCCGTTTCAATGCGTGCAATACGGTAACTAATCAATGGTAATAGCGCAGCATCTTGAGTGTTGCTTTGCGCCCACTTCAATTGCTCTAATGCAGCAGAAAGATCTTGAGCTTCAACTTGTGCTTTAGCAAGTTGTAGCGCAGCCAATACTGAATATTCTTTTACTTCATTTGACTCAATAAAAGCTTTCACGTCAGCTTGAGCATCAGTACCTTTATCTTGCAAAGCATTCATTGCTGTCGTGTAGCTTTGAGAAGCTGCTTCACTCGCCTGAATCACAGAATCCTGGTAGTAACGCCAGCCAAATAGACCACCTAAGCCAACAACCGCACCGATGATGACGGCTTTGCCGTTTTCCTTCCACCAGTCTTTAATGGCTTCAACTTGTTGTTCTTCAGTATCGTAAAGTTCCACTTCCTGTCCTCTTAAAACATGTAAATGGCAGCTTAGCTGCCATTGTTCCTATTTCGTTTAAAGGCTCCACATTTGGGAGCCTTAGCTTACGAACTAGGATGTAATTTTGTTAGATTACTAAAAGACTTAAATCAGTGCTGCGATCTTTTCTGCAACTTCTGCTTGGTTGTAAGTCTCTTGCTCACCACCGGCCAAATCTTTCAGTACTACGGTATTATCCGCAACTTCGTTTTCACCCAGAACTAATGCTACAACAGCACCAACTTTGTCTGCGCGTTTAAACTGTTTCTTGAAGTTACCGCCACCGAAGTGATTCATCACACGAACGCCAGGGATGGACTCACGAAGCTGCTCTGCTAGCTTCATTCCTGCCATCATGGTGCCTTCGCCTGCTGTTACTACGTAAACATCCACACTGCGACGAACGTCTGTTAGTTCTAGTGTTTCTAGCATCAGAACAAGACGCTCTAGGCCCATTGCAAAGCCAACTGCTGGTGTTGGTTTACCACCTAATTGCTCTACAAGGCCATCGTAACGACCACCGCCACATACTGTGCCTTGAGCACCTAGGCTTTCAGTGATCCATTCAAATACCGTGCGGTTGTAGTAATCCAGACCACGAACTAGACGTTCGTTAACTGTGTATTCGATACCTGCGGCGTCTAAAAGTTCACATAGACCTGCGAAGTGTGCTTTAGATTCTTCACCTAAGTAATCTGAAAGGCGAGGTGCATCACCTAAAATAGCTTGAACATCAGGGTTCTTCGTATCCAGAACACGCAGTGGGTTCGTGTGCATGCGACGCTTACAATCTTCGTCTAGCACATCAATATGTTGCTCAAGGAACGCAACCAGTGCAGTACGGTAGTCTGCGCGATCTTCTTGAGAACCGATAGAGTTAAGCTCAAGACGAACATGTTCATTGATACCCAGTTCACGCCATAAGCGCGCCGTCATCATGATAAGCTCTGCATCAACATCTGGACCATTTAGACCAAACACCTCAACACCACACTGATGGAATTGACGGTAACGACCTTTCTGCGGACGTTCATGGCGGAACATAGGCCCCATGTACCACAGACGCTGTTCGTCACGGTTGATCAGGCTGTTTTGAATACATGAACGTACACAACCCGCCGTACCTTCAGGGCGAAGTGTTAGGCTGTCTCCGTTACGATCATCAAAGGTGTACATTTCTTTTGAAACGACGTCTGTCTCTTCACCAACAGCGCGGCTGAATAGGTTTGTTTCTTCAACGATTGGCATGCGCACTTCGTTATAACCGTATGCGCTAATTACATTTTTCACTGTGTTTTCTAGTTTCTGCCACAGTGGAGACTGAGTTGGGAGGCAATCGTTCATGCCTCGAATTGCTTGAATTGTTTTTGCCACAATACTTACCGTAATTCTCGTTGAGATTAATCTTGTACTTTAACTTCGATGCGGTTTTCGCCATTCATCATGCCTGCTTTCGCACGGATCTTAGCTTCTAGCTGATTCACAAGGTCATCGTTATCAAAGCGTTCTTTCTGGCGTTTACCATCTTCGTAGAATGCGCTCTTCTTGTTACTACCTGCTAGACCTAAGTGAGAAACTTCTGCTTCACCAGGGCCGTTTACCACACAACCGATGATAGACACATCCATTGGCGTGATGATGTCTTCTAAACGCTGCTCAAGTGCGTTCACTGTGCCAATCACATCAAATTCTTGGCGCGAGCAACTTGGGCAAGCAATAAAGTTGATGCCTCGAGAGCGAATACGCAGAGATTTAAGAATGTCGAAACCGACTTTGATTTCTTCAACTGGATCGGCAGCCAAAGAGATACGCAGCGTATCGCCGATCCCTTCAGATAACAGCATACCTAAGCCAACAGATGACTTAACAGCACCAGCACGAGCACCGCCCGCTTCTGTAATACCCAAGTGAAGAGGCTGATCGATTTTCTTCGCTAGCAGACGGTATGAATCCACTGCAAGGAAGACGTCTGAAGCTTTCACGCTAACTTTAAATTGGTCAAAGTTAAGACGATCGAGATGATCTACGTGACGCATCGCCGATTCAACCAAAGCTTCTGGCGTTGGTTCACCGTATTTCATCTGTAAATCTTTTTCCAAAGATCCACCGTTGACACCAATACGGATTGGGATGTTTTTATCGCGAGCACAGTCAACAACAGCGCGAATGCGCTCTTCATTGCCGATGTTACCTGGGTTGATACGTAAACAGTCAACACCGTACTCCGCCACTTTCAGCGCGATACGATAGTCGAAATGAATATCAGCCACTAATGGTACAGAAACTTGCTGTTTAATCAGTTTGAAAGCTTCTGCTGCGTCCATAGTAGGTACAGAAACTCGAACGATATCTGCACCGACTTTTTCTAGTGCTCGGATTTGAGCGACTGTCGCTTCTACGTCAGTCGTGCGAGTGTTAGTCATTGACTGTACGGCAATTGGCGCACCATCACCAATTGGCACATCACCCACATAAATACGCGTCGATTTACGACGAATAATTGGAGATTCGTGTTGCATAATTTTTTATAACGGTAGAGTGAATCTAGCTACTTTGCCTGAAGTATACCCAGAAAGGTCGACAGGTTCACTTGCAAATGTCATTGTAACCCCTTCCGGTGCGCCTAATATCACTTTAAACGGCGCTTTTCCGGTAAGTTCTACATCTTGTCCTGGTTTATGAGTACCACTTACCAGCGTTTTACCATTGGTGTCTTTTACTTGAATCCAACAGTCCGCTTTAAACTTCATAGTAAGAAGTGTCATGCCTTCAGGTACGACTGGCGCAGGCTGTTCCTCTTCCGCAGTTTCAATCACGGCAACAGGTTCTTCAGAATCTACGCTTGTTGTATTTTCAGTTTCAGCAAGCAGAGGGTTGCTACCCTGCTCGACTGGTACTTCACTCGTTTCAACAACATCATTACTTGTTGAAACAACTTCTTCAGGAGTACTTGCGATTAACTCCTCAGCCGTCATTAAATCGATATCAGCTAACTCTTGCGCTGTGGGCTTCGGCGCTTCAACACTTGAATCCGTAACTTCCTTCGTTAGGCTATTCTCTTGCTGGTTTTGCCACCACCAAGCTGCAGAAATACCAATAATGACCAACCCGATAACCCAAGTCAGGAGCATGATACGGCTATTGTGCTTCTCATCTTTTGTTTTGCGAGAGAAGCTCTGCATTTCAATTTCTTGCTCTTGTGGCTGTACATCTGCTGTCTGCTCTAACGCAGTCAAAACCATCTTCTCATCAAGGCCCACGAACTTCGCGTAAGAACGCAAGTAACCACGCGTAAATGTCGCAACTTGTTGAGACTCAAATCGGTTATTTTCAATATCTTCAATAACAGAAACGCGAAGCCTCAGGCGATCAGCAACTTGCTTTTGACTCATCCCAAGAGATTCGCGTTTGTTTTTCAGTAATGTGCCAGCTTCAATAGAAAGTGGCACTTCATTCGTATTTTCGTGTTCTGTCATAATGGTGGTATTTAATCTGTTTTAGTGGCTAACGTGGTTATGTATTTTCGTTATTGTTCTTAAGCCTCTTTAAAAGATAGCTAGCCTAAACGCGTTAACCAAAATAATAATTTTAAGAAACTCTCAGCGATTTGAGTGTGAATACCCGTTTTGCAAAAATCAGCAAAGCGTATGTGAGAAAATGCTGAGAATTATCGGTGTCATCGTTAATGTCACATATCATGATAAGCGAATGTGTAACGAAGACAAAAACTCTTTACACTCAAACTAACAGATAGCTCAAGCTTTTGTCCAAACTTTGACAAAGGAATTCGAAATTATACCCAAATAACCTCGAGTTGGAGAGTTGTCGTCATAAATCTTGGCAGAAATGCCCTTATCGCTAAACAAAATAGCCAGAGCAAATGGCTCTGGCTATTTTTGAATTCCGGTCGTTTATACGGCTTTTACTTCAATGGTATCAGCACCGCGCGACGCTTTTAACATTGCAGTACGTTTAGTTCGGTCAATCACATCACCGACTAACTGACCACACGCTGCATCAATGTCATCGCCACGAGTCTTACGAACCGTTACTGTATGCTCATATTGCATCAATGTTTTTTGGAAGCGATCGATACGTGAGTTACTTGGTTTCTTGTAAGGTGAACCTGGATACGGGTTAAACGGAATCAAGTTAATCTTACATGGTGTGTCTTTCATCAGTTCAGCCAGTTCACGAGCATGGTCCATGTCATCATTCACATGATCAAGAAGTACGTACTCAACCGTTACCTTACCGCGGTTTGCATTCGATGAAGCGATGTAACGACGAACTGATGCTAGGAAATCTTGAATATCCCAACGATCGTTAATTGGCATGATTTCACTACGCAACTTATCGTTTGGCGCATGAAGGGAAATTGCCAACGCGACATCGATTTTGCCTGTCATCTGATCAAGACCAGAAACCACACCTGATGTAGATACAGTCACACGACGTTTTGACAAACCAAAGCCAAGATCGTCCAGCATTAGTTCTAATGCCGGGATCAAGTTCTTCATGTTTAGAAGCGGTTCACCCATCCCCATCATCACGACGTTAGTAATTGGGCGGCGACCTGTTTCTTTCTCAAGACCAATTTCACGTGCAGCGCGCCACACCTGACCGATGATCTCTGAAACTTTCAAGTTACGGTTAAAGCCCTGCTGTGCTGTTGAGCAGAACTTACATTCCAACGCACAACCTACTTGAGAAGACACACAAAGCGTTGCACGATCATCTTCTGGAATGTAAACCGTCTCTACATCCTGATCACCAACGTTCATCGCCCACTTGATCGTACCATCAGAAGAGTGCTGAGCTTCTGCGACTGTTGGTGCCTTGATTTCGCACTTGTGTAAAAGCTTTTCGCGCAGCTTCTTGTTAATGTTTGTCATTTTTTCGAAGTCATCTACACCGAAATGGTAGATCCACTTCATAACCTGATCGGCACGAAACGCTTTCTCGCCGAGTTCTTCTGCGAAAAACTGACGCATGCCTTTGCGATCAAAGTCGAGTAGATTGATTTTTTCAGTGGTCATGTTGCCTCTCAATGACTGAAACAAGAATAAGGGCGCGAATTGTACAGCCTTTATGCAGCCACAACAAGGGGTGTAAAACCCTGAGTTTGCTAAGGCATTAAAATCAAAATGATTAAATTTCAAGCACCCCTTACGCTATAAGTGGCTATTACACTATCAAAAGTAAAAGCGTAGAAATCGTAAAGGGAAAAGACTAAAAATAACTCACGTTACTGGGCTTTAAAGCCCATTATATAGTCAGACTAGTTAGCGTGTAAGAGATCACTTATGCAGTCAACATTGCCACTCAACTTAGGTATATGAAATGAAAAAGCCTCGGAAAGTTCCGAGGCTTTTCTGTATCAGAGCATCACTAACAAGTGAAGTATCACGCCTAATTAGCGAGAGAAAACCTCTGACTCAGGGAAGAAAAACTCAATTTCACGCGCTGCAGATTCAGGGCTATCGGAACCATGAACTGAATTGTGACGCATGCTAAGTGCGTAATCGGCACGAAGCGTACCGCATGCCGCTTCCTCTGGGTTAGTTTTACCCATCAGTTCACGGTAACGTGCAATCGCATTTTCACCTTCCAGCACCTGAACCATAATAGGACCAGATGTCATGAACTCTTTTAATGGAGGGAAAAACTCTTTGCCTTCATGCTCTGCATAAAAACCGCTTGCCTGATCTTCAGTCAGGTGAACCATTTTAGCAGCGACAATACGTAGGCCAGCCTTTTCAATACGGTTATAGATTTCACCAATTAGGTTTCGCTCTACCGCATCCGGCTTAATGATTGAAAATGTTCTTTCTAGAGCCATAAAATTTCCTTTCTGTACTTGTAATAATAGTTGTGTTTTTAAAGTGACTTACTGGGTAAGAGCAGCACTCAAACAAGGAGTGCCGCAATCAATCTTATTTACCAGCTTGCTCATTGAGGAAACGAGCAAGTGTACGAACGCCCATACCCGTAGCTCCCGCAGCCCATTTATCAGACGCGGCTTTACGGTATGTACCCGCACAGTCGAAGTGCAACCAGCCTTTTTTGTAGTCTTCTACGAAGTAAGACAAGAATGCTGCTGCTGTGCTTGCACCCGGAGAGTAGTCACCAGAACTGATATTCGATAAGTCAGCAAAGTTTGACGGCAGCATTCCACGGTGGAAGTCAGCAAGTGGTAGCGGCCATAAACCTTCTTTTTCTTGGTTTGCCGCAGTGAGCGCTTGATGCGATAACTCGTCATCGAAACTCATTAGTGCGTGGTAATCATTACCCAAAGCATTCTTCGCCGCACCTGTTAGTGTTGCACAATCAATGATTAACTCAGGTTTTTGTTCACTGGCGTAGATAAGGCCATCAGCAAGCACTAAACGACCTTCTGCATCGGTGTTCATGATTTCAACGGTTTTACCGTTTTTGTAGGTGATGATATCGCCAAGCTTGAGTGCGCGACCAGAAACCATGTTCTCTGCACAACAAAGGATCAGTTTTACACGCTTGTTCAAACCACGAAGAATCGCCAGTGCAAGACCACCGGTGATGGTGCCTGAGCCACCCATGTCTGCTTTCATTGCGCTCATGAAGTTAGAAGGCTTCAAGCTGTAACCACCCGAATCAAAGGTGATACCTTTACCGACAAGACACGCGAATATTGGTGCGTTCTCGTCACCTGTCGGGTTGTAGTCTAGCTGGAGCATCGCAGAAGTACGCTCCGAACCACGGCCTACGGCGTAAATGCCTTCCCAACCTTCTGCCAACAAGTCTTTGTCTTTGACGATACGAGCTGTCACTGTGCCTTTAGGCGCAACAGATTTGATGAATTCAGCGGCCATTGTCGCTAGCTGACGAGGGGCAACTTCTTCTGCGGTTTTATTGATGATATCGCGGGTAAAATCAGTCGCGGTAATACGCGCTTGAAGCTCTGCTTGATCTTCTTCAGACAATGCAGACCACTCAACTGAGCCATGTTTTTTTGGGTTACGGTAACCTTGGTGGAAAGCCCAAACGCTCTCTAAATCCCAGTTATCACCGGAAAGAAAAATAGAACGAATTCCTTGGCCATCTAGCTGACGAGCTGCACGTTGAATTGCGCCAAGATCGTGACCTTCACCTAAATGAATAGTTGCGCCGTTTTCAGCGAATGAAAGCAGTGCTTTTTCACCCCAATGTGGTGCTGCCGACTCTTGACTTAAAAATACAGACATCTGTGTAGACATGGTTTCTCCTTGTCTTATAGCAGCGTTGCCTACGCTGCTTCTTTTTAATAACTCACGGATGTTAGCATTATGTAGGGCAAAAATGTCAATTGGATAAAAAAACGGACCTAAAGGTCCGCTTTTTTTAGTAAGAATTGTTAACTAGGCTGTGTTTTACAGACTTAGTCTGCTTCATCCATCCAGCACATGATAACGGCTTCCAGAATCTTTTCGTTACAATGGTTTGGGTCATCTTCAAACTCATCTAACTCCATGATCCATTGATGAAGATCGGTAAAACGCACCGTTTGCGGATCAACATCTGGAAACTTGTCACAAAGTTCAATCGCGATATCGCGAGAATCTGTCCATTTCATTGCTCATCTTCCTTTTGCTTCTTCCCTATATTGGGAAGATAGTTTTAGTGATCTTCTGAAGCGTGGTTTAGCGTGTACTTAGGAATTTCTACCACTAAGTCTTCATCAGCAATTTTCGCCTGACACCCTAGACGTGATTCAGGCTCTAGACCCCACGCTTTATCCAGCATGTCGTCTTCCAGCTCTTCACTTTCTTCTAGCGAATCAAAACCTTCACGGATGATCACGTGGCAGGTGGTACAAGCACATGATTTTTCACACGCATGTTCAATACCGATACCATTTTTTAGCGCTACGTCCAGAACGGTTTCACCAGTGTTTGCTTCCAACACTGCGCCTTCTGGGCACAAATCGTCGTGTGGTAATACAATAATCTTAGGCATAACTACTTATCTCTTATATATCGTCTACTGATTGACCTGACAGCGCAGCTCGAATCGATTTATCCATACGGCGCGATGCGAAATCTTGGCTCGCTTTATCGGTATCTTTAATGCCTTGCTCAATCGCATCTGCATCATCACCATTACGCAGCTCAATCAAGGCTTCGATGGCTTTTATCAGATCTTGTTTCTCTTGTTCTGATAGTAGTTCGTCACCATCAGCTTGCATGGCTGCAATCAAGCCTTCTATCACACGGTCGGCCTCAACACGCTGTTCAGCTAGCGCACGAGCTTGCATGTCTTCTTTAGCGTGCGTCATTGAATCACGCAGCATATCCGCCACTTCATTATCGCTTAACCCGTAAGAAGGTTTTACTTGAATCTCTGACTGAACACCGGTGCTCTTTTCCATTGCCGTAACAGAAAGAAGGCCGTCAGCGTCAACTTGGTAAGTCACACGAATATGTGCCGCACCCGCCGCCATCGGTGGAATGCCTTTCAATGAGAAACGAGCCAGTGAACGACAATCATCAACCATTTCACGCTCACCTTGTACCACATGAACACTCATGGCCGTTTGGCCATCTTTGAATGTGGTAAATTCTTGCGCACGCGCAACAGGAATCGTGGTATTGCGAGGGATGATCTTCTCAACCAGACCACCCATGGTTTCAATACCAAGCGACAGTGGGATCACGTCAAGAAGTAACATTTCTGAATCAGGCTTGTTACCCGCTAGAATGTCAGCTTGGATACCCGCGCCGATTGCGACAACTTCATCAGGATTAATGCTTGTTAGCGGTGTGCGGCCAAAAAACTCGCCTACCATTTCACGAACCAGCAATGTGCGTGTTGAACCACCAACCATGACAACTTCGAGTACTTCGTCTGCGTTAACATCAGCATCTTTTAATGCACGACGACAAGACATTAGTGTTTTCTTCACTAATGGGCGAATCAGATCTTCGAACTGCTCACGAGTAACGGTGCCCTTCCAACCAAACACATCAACGTCAACGCTGTCTTGCTCAGAGAAAGCAATCTTAGTCGCAGTAGCAATGTTCAGTAGCGTACGGTTTTTTTCAGCAGAAAGTGGGGCTTCGAGACCCGCTTGCTCCATTAGGTAATCCGCTAACAGATGGTCAAAGTCATCACCGCCTAACGCAGAGTCACCACCTGTTGCTAATACTTCAAATACGCCTTTCGACAAACGTAGGATAGAGATATCAAATGTACCGCCACCTAGGTCATAAACCGCAATCACCCCTTCTTGGCCTGAGTCTAGACCATAAGCAATTGCCGCGGCAGTTGGTTCGTTCAGCAGACGCAGCACATGAAGGCCAGCTAATTTCGCGGCATCTTTCGTACCTGCACGCTGAGCATCATCAAAGTAAGCAGGAACAGTGATCACAACACCCGCTAACTCACCACCTAACGTTTCTTCTGCTCGCTTACCTAGCGCTTTTAGAATGTCCGCAGATACTTCAATCGGGTTTTTGTCACCTTGAGGCGTTTGCAGGATCGGAAGACCATTTTCACTCTCTCTAAAACGATAAGGAAGTGAAGAGTAACGGGACTGAATGTCCTTTAATGAACGACCGATCAAACGTTTTACAGAGATAATAGTGTTCTCTGGTTCAAGCTCTGCTTTGGCTTTGGCTTCGTGGCCAACCGTTAACGTTTCCTCAGTGTAATTAACGACTGAAGGTAAAATAGTACGGCCCTGCTCGTCCGCAAGTGGAGTTGCATCGCCGCTACGTACAGAAGCAACCAAAGAGTTGGTAGTACCTAAGTCGATACCCGCTGCTAACTTATGCTCATGAGGTGCCGAGCTTTGGCCCGGTTCTGCGATTTGAAGTAGTGCCATGATAGGTCCTTGTCACGCTAACTAGCCGAGGAGTTTGTCTTCGACTAGTTCAATTTCGTTCTTTAGTTTGGCAATGAATTTTAGCTTACGAACTCGGTCTGCGGCTTCAGCCCAAAGACCATCATCAAGCTCTTGCTCGACGTTTGCCAGATGCTGTTTGTACATTTTGCTGACCTTAGAATCGAAGTCAAAAAGCGCCGATTCAGGATCGGTGCTGTCAGCAATTTCTTCCAGTTCTTCGCGCAGCTCCATTTGCTCCATTAAGAACATTGGATCTTGCATTGTCTGCTGTTCACCTCGGATCTCAACTCCCTGCTCTGCGAGGATGTACTCGGCACGGGAGATAGGATTTTTCAGAACTTGATAGGCATCGTTGATTTGCGCTGCCTTTTGCACCGCCATCAAACGGTCACGTTCAGATCCCGTTGCAAAGTTATCCGGGTGGAAGCGTTTTTGTAGTTCTCGGAACTGAGAAGAAAGAAGGCTACCATCCAGCTTAAACTGACTTGGTAGCCCAAATAATTCAAAGTGATTCATTAAGTTCGGGTCCTAGTAAAGCCTTCCGGACTCGCTTGCCCAGAAGGACAATCAATTAGACGTTGAAGCTTTCACCACAACCACATTCACTTTTCGCGTTAGGGTTGTTGAATTCAAAACCTTCATTCAACCCTTCTTTCACGTAATCCAATTCGGTACCGTCTAGGTACACTAAGCTTTTTTTGTCGATGATGATTTTCACTCCAGAGAGTTCAAAAACTTCATCTTCTTCGTTAAGCTCATCAACAAACTCAAGTACATATGCCATGCCTGAACAACCAGTCGTCTTCACTCCAAGACGTAAACCGATACCTTTGCCTCGGTTATCTAGGAATGCTCTTACGCGACTTGCCGCTGATTCTGTCATTGTGATGGCCATACTGCACCTTAGTCTGTCTAAATTTCGATTGGAATGGGAGCGTCAAAGCTCCCATTATATTACGGAATAATTATTCTTGGTGTTTTTTCTTGTAGTCTGCAACCGCTGCTTTGATTGCATCTTCAGCAAGAATTGAACAGTGAACTTTCACTGGTGGAAGCTCTAGCTCTTCAGCAATTTCAGAGTTTTTAATTGCTGCTGCTTCATCAACTGACTTGCCTTTTACCCACTCAGTTACTAGTGAGCTTGATGCGATTGCACTACCACAACCGTATGTTTTGAACTTCGCATCTTCGATGATCCCTTCCGGTGTCACTTTGATTTGAAGCTTCATTACGTCACCACAAGCTGGAGCGCCAACCATGCCGCTACCTACTGATGGGTCTTCTTTATCGAATGAACCAACGTTACGTGGGTTCTCGTAGTGATCAATTACTTTTTCGCTGTATGCCATGATAAATTACCTCGAATCCTCTATTTCAATCCCTGAGATTAATGGTGAGCCCATTCAACAGTGCTCAAATCAATCCCTTCTTTGTACATATCCCATAGAGGAGACATGTCGCGTAGCTTAGTCACTGCAACGCGGATTTGTTCAATTGCGTAATCAATTTCTTCTTCAGTCGTGAAACGACCAAACGAGAAACGAACCGAGCTGTGAGCCAATTCATCATCCATGCCTAGGGCACGAAGAACGTAAGAAGGCTCAAGGCTTGCAGACGTACAAGCACTACCAGAAGATACCGCTAGATCTTTAAGCGACATTAGTAGTGATTCACCTTCTACGAATGCGAAGCTGATGTTTAGGTTGTGTGGTACACGTTGCTCAAGGTCACCGTTTACCGTCACTGCTTCTAAGTCTTTCACGCCATCAAAAAGACGGTTACGAAGCGCTAAAGCGTGATCGTAATCTTTTTGCATGTCTTCTTTTGCAATGCGGAATGCTTCACCCATACCAACGATTTGGTGAGTAGGAAGTGTACCAGAGCGGAAACCACGCTCATGGCCGCCACCGTGCATTTGCGCTTCAAGACGAATACGAGGCTTACGACGAACGTAAAGTGCACCGATGCCTTTAGGGCCATAAACTTTGTGAGCAGAAAGCGAAATTAGGTCAACTTTCATCTCTTGAACGTCGATTGGTAATTTACCTGCAGATTGCGCTGCATCCACGTGGAAAACAATTTTACGCTCACGACACAATTCGCCGATCGCTGTAATGTCTTGAACCACACCAATCTCGTTGTTTACGTGCATAATAGACACAAGCACTGTGTCATCACGCATTGCCGCTTTAAGCTTCTCTAGATCGATCAAGCCATTTGATTCTGGCTCAAGGTAAGTCACTTCAAAGCCTTCACGCTCAAGTTGACGACATGGGTCAAGAACGGCTTTGTGCTCTGTTTTACAAGTGATTACGTGCTTGCCTTTCTTCGAGTAAAAGTGCGCTGCACCTTTAATCGCAAGGTTGTCTGATTCTGTCGCACCAGATGTAAATACGATTTCGCGAGGATCTGCATTTAGAAGGTCAGCAATTTGCTCACGAGCAGTATCGACCGCTTCTTCTGCCTGCCAGCCGTAACGGTGCGAACGCGACGCTGGGTTGCCAAATGTGCCATCCATTGTCATGTACTGAACCATTTTTTCAGCAACACGTGGATCAACTGGACATGTAGCGGAATAATCAAGATAAATCGGCAGTTTCATTCTCTACTCCAATGTAAAAAGCTGACCGCTAAGAGCGGACGTTTACACCGATGGGCGCGGCGGTTGTATTTTTGTTTGATAGCCCATGGGTTACCGCCAGATCAATGTCCTGACGATCAGAAATTTCGAGGACTTCATTGTCTGTCATCAACTCACCAAGAGTGATGTTATTCAAGAAGTCACTAATGCGAGAGCTTAAGTCGCGCCATAGCGTGTGAGTAAGGCAACGTGTTCCGCCTTGGCAATCTCCTTTGCCCTGGCATTTGGTTGCATCGACTGACTCATCAACGGCTGCAATCACGGTACCAATAGCGATACTGTGTGCGTCGGCACCAAGTCGGTAACCACCACCAGGACCACGAACGCTGGCAACGAGACCTGCTTTACGCAATTTTGAAAATAGCTGCTCTAAGTAAGAGAGCGAGATCCCCTGACGCTCTGAGATGTCAGCAAGAGGTACAGGGTTTTGTTGCGAATGCAGTGCCACATCCAGCATGGCTGTCACCGCATATCTTCCTTTAGATGTAAGTTTCATACCACACCGTATCCACATGGTTTGTAATGGTTAAGATTTTTCCATACCTGAGTAATTTGGTCAAGTATTTATTTGACCATTTTACTCAGGTATTCATCCTTACACCTAAAGTGGTTATTCTTTACTCAGAGCTTCTTTTCTATCGAGGTCAAAATGCCGCGTAGAATATTGAGCTCCTGGGTTTCTGGCCGAGCACGAGAGAACAAGCGACGCAATTTATTCATCACCTGCCCTGGTTGCTCTTTATTGATAAACTGGGTCTCAACCATCACCTTTTCAAGATGCTCGAAGAACATTTCGAGCTCTCTATGACGTGGGTACTCTTCCGGCTCATTTGGGGCAAACTGGCTTTGCTCTAAGTTCAAATGCGCAACTCGTACTTCGTAACTCAGAGTTTGTACAGCCATCGCTAGGTTAAGCGAGCTATATTCAGGGTTAGCAGGAATGCAAACATGGTAGTGACACCTTTGCAGCTCTTCGTTTGTTAGACCAGTTCTTTCACGACCAAACACGAGCGCGACAGGATGTTTTCTACCCTCAACCGCAAATTTCTCACCACATTCACGTGGCTCAAGCATTGGCCATTCTAATGTACGAGAGCGAGCACTGGAGCCCACCACAAGGCTGCAATCTTCAACCGCTTCTTCTAGTGTACTGACAACCTTTGCATTTTGAGCAATATCACCAGCACCCGCAGCCAAAGCAAGAGTTTGTTCATCCACTTCACATTGTGGATCGACTAATACTAGTTGGCTTAAACCCATCACTTTCATAGCTCGAGCTGCTGAGCCAATATTGCCTGAATGAGAGGTACCTACGAGTACAATTTTTACTTGATCCAACATCTGTGTTTGCTACCTAAATTAAAACCGCAGAATGTTACCATAGTTTTTTAACACACCCTAGGGCGAAGCAGGCCTCTCTTCTCATTCTTGGTCATTGTTCTCGTTCGCCTCAAGCTAAATACAATAAAACCACTGACTTTAGAACAAAAAATAACCACTTCCCTTTTTACTGATCTCTGGTATACTCGCCGCCGCTTTCATTTGTTCTTTAACATCCGTTGGGAAATTCGTATGCATCCAATGCTAAACATTGCTATTCGCGCTGCGCGAAAGGCAGGCAATCATATTGCTAAATCATTAGAAAACACTGATAAAGTAGAATCTACTCTTAAAGGCACTAATGACTTTGTCACTAATGTAGATAAAGAAGCAGAATACATCATCATCGATACTATCAAGCAGTCTTACCCTGAGCACTGTATCGTTGCTGAAGAACAAGGTCTTATCGAAGGTAAAGATAAAGACGTACAATGGATCATCGACCCACTGGATGGCACCACTAACTTTGTAAAAGGTTACCCACACTTCGCGGTTTCTATCGCTGTTCGTATCAAAGGCAAAACTGAAGTTGCTTGTGTTTACGATCCAATGCAAAACGAGCTATTCACTGCACAACGTGGTGCAGGCGCTCAACTAAACAGTGCGCGTATCCGTGTTGCTCAACTAAAAGACCTTCAAGGTACTGTTCTAGCTACTGGTTTCCCATTCAAACAGAAACAACACGCTGAGTCTTACATCAAGATCGTTGGTGCGCTATTCACTGAATGTGCTGATTTCCGTCGTAGCGGCTCTGCTGCTCTTGACCTATGTTACGTGGCTGCTGGCCGTGTTGATGGTTACTTCGAGCTAGGTCTAAAACCTTGGGATATGGCAGCAGGTGAGCTTATTGCTCGTGAAGCTGGCGCAATCCTAACTGACTTTGCTGGCGGCACTGAGTACATGAAGTCTGGTAACATTGTTGCTTCAAGCGCTCGTGGCGTAAAATCTATCCTTAAGCACATCCGCGAAAACGGTAACAGCGCGATCCTTAAGTAATATTTGAAAGTCATATTTAGCCCGTCACGCTGATGACTTTAGAAAGCCCCGCTCAATGAGCGGGGCTTTCTTGTATCTACTGAACCGTATCTACTTAGCGGCAATGTAAGGCTCTCCATACAGTGAGGTTCTGCAAGCACACAACTCGATTCAGATACAAAAAAACCGCTGATTGCTCAGCGGTTTTTTGTTGTCGACTCTCAATCTGCCTTATGGCATTTCGTCGAACTCTGCACCTTCTTTTTCTACTTGAGGTGGCATCAAGTGCTCTTTCTGGATACCCAGTTTTAGAGCCAGTGCTGATGCTACGTAGATAGAAGAGTAAGTACCTACAGTGATACCGAGTAAAAGTGCGGTTGCAAAGCCGTGAATCATCGCACCACCCTGCATGAACAGTGCAATTACCACGAACAACGTCGTACCAGATGTAATCAGTGTACGGCTCAACGTTTGGGTGATTGAAGCGTCCATGATATCGGCTGGCTCACCTTTACGCATCTTGCGGAAGTTTTCACGAATACGGTCAAACACAACGATGGTATCGTTGAGCGAGTAACCGACTACCGTTAATAGTGCCGCGACGATGGTTAGGTCAACTTCTATTTGTAGGAATGAGAAAACACCTAACGTGATAATGATATCGTGAGCCAATGCCATAACCGCACCAGCCGCTAGACGCCATTCAAATCGCATCGAGACATAAAGCAAGATACAGATCAGCGACACGAGGATCGCTAGACCGCCAGCTTCTGTTAGCTCATCACCAACGTTAGGACCTACGAATTCAATACGACGCATTTCTACGCTTTCGCCAGTACCATCTTTGATAGCACCAATGATTTGGTTGCCTAGCGTTTCACCAGAAACGTCATCACGTGGACGAAGACGAACCATTACTTCACGAGCACTACCGAAGTTTTGTACTGTCGCATCACCAAAACCTTTCGCATCTAAAGCGGTTCGGATTTTTTCAAGGTTCGCAGGTTTTTCAAAGCCAACTTCAATTAGCGTACCGCCAGTGAAGTCTAGGCCCCAATTTAGCCACTTAGTTGACAAAGTGAATATAGAAGCAGCAATCATAAAGATTGAAAAAACGAATGCTACTTTCGACCAACGCATAAAGCCGATCGTCTTCTCTGCTTTTAGAATTTGAAACATATTAATTCCCAGCCTTAGATCGACAATTTATCAACGCGTTTGCCACCGTAAATCAGGTTCACGATACAACGTGTACCAATAATGGCGGTGAACATTGAAGTTAAGATACCGATAGATAGAGTAACCGCGAAACCTTTCACTGCACCAGTACCGACTGCAAATAGAATAATTGCAGTAATCAGTGTCGTGATGTTCGCATCGGCAATCGTACTGAATGCATTCGCGTAACCTTGGTGAATCGCTTGTTGTGGACTACGCCCATCGCGAAGCTCTTCACGGATACGCTCGAAGATCAGTACGTTCGCATCAACCGCCATACCGACCGTTAACACGATACCGGCAATCCCCGGAAGCGTCATGGTAGCGCCTGGAATCATCGACATAACACCAATGATCAACACTAAGTTAGCCATTAGAGCGATGTTGGCAATCAAGCCAAAGCCACGGTAGTAAAGCAGTGTAAACAGCATTACCGCAACCATACCCCAGATACACGCTTGGATACCCATATCGATGTTTTGCTGGCCCATTGATGGACCAATAGTACGCTCTTCAACGATAGAGATAGGTGCGATCAGTGCACCAGCACGTAATAGAAGTGCAAGGTTGTGCGCTTCAGCTGCGGAGTCTATACCCGTGATACGGAAGTTACGTCCAAGAGCCGATTGAATCGTCGCTTGGTTGATGACTTCTTCATGCTTATCCAGGATGACTTTGCCTTCAGGCGTACGACGACCACTGTCTTTGTACTCAGCAAACACGGTAGCCATTAGCTTACCGATGTTCTTCTTAGAGAACGCTGACATCTTGTTACCACCTTCGCTGTCTAGCGAGATGTTAACTTGTGGACGACCGTATTCATCGACACTTGAGCTTGCATCCGTAATGCTTTGACCACCAAGAATAACACGCTTCTTAAGCACAACCGGACGACCGTCTCGGTCCATTTTGATTTCACTGCCTGCTGGCGCACGACCATTTGCTGCCGCGGATAGGTCAGCTTTATCGTCAACTTCACGGAATTCTAGCGTTGCAGTCGCACCTAGAATTTCTTTTGCACGAGCAGTATCTTGAACACCAGGAAGCTCAACAACAATTCGACTTGCACCTTGACGTTGAACGAGAGGCTCTGCAACACCTAGCTCGTTTACACGGTTACGTAAAATCGTAATATTTTGCTCAACAGCGTAGTTACGGATCTCTTGTAAACGTTGCTCGGTAAAGGTCGCAGTAAGAGCGTAACGGCCATTTGAATCAGATTCGACAAAGAGCATGTCCGGGTGATTCTTTTCTAGCATTGCTTTCGCTTCTGCTAATTGCTCTTCGTTACGTAGCAGAACCTCTACCGCTTCTTTGCCAGAAGGGCGGATAGCACGATAACGAATTTTTGCCTCACGAAGTTCGCTACGGAAAGCTTCTTCTTGCTGACCAACGAGCTTTTCCATCGCAGCGTCCATGTCTACTTCCATTAAGAAGTGGACACCACCACGAAGGTCAAGACCCAGCTTTAATGGTGACGCGCCAATCGCTTCTAGCCAATCGGGTGTAGAAGGAGCAAGGTTAAGTGCAACAATTGTGTCTTTGCCAAGCGCTTCGCTGATGACATCACGAGCACTGATTTGCGTGTCAGTGTCGTTAAAACGAACAAGAATTGATCCATTCTCGAGAGCAATGGATTTATGAGAGAGTTGCTCTTTATCAAGAGCAGTAGTGACAGCATCCAGCGTTGACATATCTACAGAGGCGCCACGCGCCCCTGTAACTTGAATAGCCGGATCTTCACCGTAGATATTTGGAAGTGCGTATAACGCAGCGGTGATGATGGCAAAAAATACCATCAAGTACTTCCATAATGGATAACGGTTTAGCACAGCGAGGATCCTTTAGCTGTTTTATAGAGACTTAAGCGTACCTTTTGGCAACACTGCAGTGATGAAGTCTTTCTTGATTACCACTTCATTGTTCGCGTTAAGCTCGATTGAAATGTAGTCATTGTCTTCAGCAATCTTAGTGATTTTACCCACTAGGCCACCGCTAGTTAGAACTTCGTCGCCTTTGCCCATAGAAGCCATTAGGTTCTTGTGCTCTTTTACACGTTTCGCTTGTGGGCGGTAAATCATGAAGTAAAAGATCACTGCGAACATGCCAAGCATGATTAGCATTTCAAAACCACCGCCTGCTGGCGCGCCTTCTGCTGCTGCGTGAGCCTGAGAAATAAACATTAAAACATCCTCATTATATTTTATTGATAATCCAACAAGTTGGGCTTTCGCATTTTAGATTCAAGTCTGAGAGTAACTAATAGCGATCACTCTCTCAAAAATAACGTGCGTTAGCCTACTTTATTAGCAAAAGCCTCTGGCGACATGCCAAAGGCTTTAATTCTTTTTAGTCCGTCAATGACTGTTCTTTTGCTAGTGGTGGCACTTCACGGCCACGACGCTCATAGAACTCAGTAACAAACTCATCGAAACGATCTTCATCAATCGCTTTACGAATACTTTCCATCAGACGCTGGTAGTAGCGTAGGTTGTGGATCGTATTCAGACGAGCACCTAGAATTTCATTACAACGCTCTAAGTGATGAAGGTACGATTTACTGTAGTTTTGACAAGTGTAACAGTCACAGTGCGGATCCAGCGGGGTTGTATCCGTTTTATGTTTCGCATTACGGATCTTGATCACACCACCAGTCACAAACAGGTGACCATTACGCGCGTTACGCGTTGGCATTACACAGTCAAACATGTCGATACCGCGGCGAACACCTTCAACCAAGTCTTCTGGTTTACCCACGCCCATTAGGTAGCGAGGCTTGTCTTCTGGAAGCTGCGGACAAGTGTGCTCAAGAATACGGTGCATGTCTTCTTTAGGCTCGCCTACTGCCAAGCCACCAACCGCGTAACCGTCAAAACCGATTTCCGTTAGACCTTTTACCGACACATCACGTAGATCTTCGTAAACACCACCTTGAACAATACCAAACAGGTTGTTCGGGTTTTCTAGCTTCTCGAAGTGATCACGTGAGCGCTGTGCCCAACGTAGTGACATTTCCATCGATTTCTTCGCTTCATCGTGTGTCGCTGGGTATGGCGTACACTCGTCAAAAATCATGACGATGTCAGAACCTAGGTCTTTTTGAATTTCCATCGACTTTTCTGCGTCCATGAAAATCTTGTCACCATTAACTGGGTTACGGAAGTGCACACCCTCTTCGGTAATAGTACGCATCTTGCCAAGGCTGAATACTTGGAAGCCGCCTGAATCAGTAAGAATAGGACCGTGCCAGTTCATAAAATCATGCAAGTCGCCGTGCATTTTCATGACTTCTTGACCTGGACGCAGCCAAAGGTGGAACGTGTTACCTAGTAGGATTTCTGCGCCCGTACCTTTCACTTCTTCTGGCGTCATGCCTTTAACCGTACCGTAAGTACCAACTGGCATAAACGCTGGGGTTTGAACAGTGCCACGTTCGAAAGTCAGTTGACCACGACGCGCATTGCCGTTTTTCTTCTTAAGATCGAATTTTAATTTCACGATGCCTCCGGGTGTCAGAGAAACAGTCTGACTGAGTGTTTAGGGCTCTACCCTACTTTAAGGAGCGGTCGCTTTTCCTTGCGAGAGATAAAGCAGAGGTTCTGCTCTATTTCCTAGCTTACTGCTAGCACTCGTAAATCTTATTTTTTACTAAATCGTTTTCTTCTTGATGAACATTGAATCACCATATGAGAAAAAGCGATATTTGTTTTCTACCGCATGCTTGTAAGCATTCATGGTGTTCTCATAACCTGCAAATGCACTCACCAACATGATCAGTGTGGATTCTGGCAGGTGGAAATTGGTAATCAAGCAATCCACAAGCTGATATTCGTAGCCAGGAAAAATAAAGATTTCTGTATCACCAAAGAATGGGACCAACTCAGTCCCTTTTTTCAATGCGTCTTGCGCTGCGCTTTCAAGTGAGCGTACCGATGTAGTACCAACAGCAATAATTCGTCCACCGCGCGCTTTCGTCGCTTTAATTGCTTCGACGACTTCTTGCGGTACTTCTACGTACTCAGCGTGCATATGGTGATCGTTGATGTTTTCTACTTTTACTGGCTGGAATGTACCAGCACCAACGTGCAAAGTGACGTAAGCAAACTCTGCGCCTTTCGCTTTAATTTTCTCTAGTAGAACATCATCAAAATGAAGACCCGCTGTCGGCGCCGCTACTGCGCCTGGCTTCTGGTTATATACGGTTTGGTAACGCTCTTTATCTGCATCTTCATCTGGGCGGTCAATGTAAGGAGGAAGCGGCATGTGGCCGATTTCTTCCAAAATTTCTAATACCGTCTTATCAGCGTTAAATTTCAGTTCAAATAGAGCGTCATGACGCGCCACCATTTCTGCTGAGTATTCATCATTCTCGCCAACAATGATGGTTGTACCTGGTTTTGGAGATTTAGAGCAGCGAACGTGCGCGAGGATGCTTTTCTCGTCAAGCATGCGCTCCACCAGCACCTCTAGCTTACCACCCGACTCTTTACGACCAAAAAGACGAGCAGGTATAACACGAGTATTATTAAACACCACGAGATCACCGGGTTGAACTTGGCCCAATACATCAGTAAATGTGCCATCAATTAGCTCTCCGGTATTGCCGTCCATTTGTAATAGTCGGCTAGCGGTACGCTCTGGCTGAGGGTAACGAGCGATAAGTTCATCTGGAAGGTCGAAATGGAAATCTGATACTTGCATGTTACTTGTCTTATATATTGGTCAAATCACGTCTAGGACGACGATAAAATTGCGACGAGTTTTTCGCAGCAGACTAGTATATGTTTACATGCTGCAATAGCAAGCAAATCCCCAGAATATCACTGTAAAAGCCATGATGAAGAGTGTAATAAAACGTGAAAAACCGCGATCACTTGGCATTGTTTTTCAGTTTAAGCCGATAGAAATGGAACATTAAAAAGCAAAGCAGCGCATAACGCTGCTTACTCGTTTGTTATTCAAATCGCCCTATCAAACCTCACGCCTTCGCCACCACGCCAAGGGTACGAATAGACCCAATAGCCACAGACCCAGACTGCCACCATCATCATCTGACCCTTTGAAATCACAGTTATTAGTTGCGATACCGTCGTGACACTCTTTATCTCCGCCGACTTGGTTATTAGCCTCTTTAATAAAGTTCGGTGCAATGATGTAGCTACTTGGTGGCGCATCGGCAGTAATGTAAGACTGTACCCAGTCGTAATATTGGCTCACCTTGGTGTAGAAACTTGGAATCGTCAAAGAGCCACAAGTCGGAAGAATGAGAGGTCCACCACTAACAATACCAATCTGTTTTCCCGTCGCCACATCGACCAGCGGCCCCCCACTGTCACCTTTACATGCAGAGTTGCCATATTGGGTGTGGCTATCCGGCTCTAATACTCGGTTTTTCGTTGGTAGCGTACAAATTTTGGTTTGGTTTTCTCTTGAGTCGATGATCCCCGGAAAACTGCTGCCAATTTCTAAACGCTCATAACATTTGTCGATGGGTAAAAATGTACTAATGGTGGTTTTGAGCGTATTGGAAGGTTCAGAAGCATCCGGCTGAGTGGTTCCCCACCCAAACACTTGCACATTTTCGACACGTTGATTGGTCAGGTAATTATCGTTCCAATCCACTGCCAAACGCGCTTCGATACTCTCCATGTCGGCTTTGTTTGCTAAATCAGCAAAGCTCGCGTTTGCCACTGGGCGCGTGAGATACAGCAACGCGATGTCTGAGTCTAAACCGGTTTGGATAGGTTTCACGTTACCACTACTGTCGGTCTCAGCTTTTGAAATCCGCGTGTAATCAGGGTGAACCACAACGTGAGACACCGGATAGAAGTTATCAAGCCCTGCTGAATTAAGTTCATGCACATTCGCATTCACCGACAACTCGCCCGGCGGGGTCACATAGTAGCTGGCTTCATTCGTTCCCTGCCCCATTACCACGCAGTGTGCCGCAGTCAACACCCACTGCTCCGTCAGCATGGTGCCGCCACACAGTGGGAACTCTGCCATATTACTTGCTCGTAAAGTAACGCGGTCAACAGAGTCGGTTAGTTCATCTCCTAACACAATCGCCTGTGCTGATTGCACACTGAATGCCGCCACTGCCAGCGCAATGAGTTTGTTACACGTTGTTCTTTTCATTTAGGTTGCTGTCTTCAATTTGGTAAGCCTGAGCGTATCTTCTTCGAGAGACGAATCTTGGAAAATCCAGCGAATAAAAATGTGCGATTCAATTCATTGGATTACCTTGGCAGTCCATTCAATATCAACCCAAAATGCCAACTGACTCGCACACAAACCGACTTATTCAAATTAATAAAAACGTCGATAAGACACAGATTACGCAGACAAAAAGAAGCGCAAGTGTATTGTGCTATTTAATTGATGAAAAACGAGTTAGCTCCCAGATATACAGAAAAATATTCTCTATATTTAAGAGAAGGACAATGCCGCTGGAGGTCTCTATGATCAAGGTTGAAGACATGATGACTCGTAATCCTCATACCTTACTGCGCACGCACACCTTGCGTGATGCAAAAAGCATGATGGATGCGCTTGATATTCGACATATTCCGGTTGTTGATGCCAATAACCACTTACAAGGCTTGGTGACTCAACGCGACATTCTTGCTGCTCAAGAATCGAGCTTGCACCCAGATGAGGCTGAACAATCTTTTACTCTAGATACACCGCTCTACGAAATGATGCACACCAACATCATGACGGCCGAACCCATCGCGGGGCTTAAAGAGAGCGCTATCTACATGCAAAAGCACAAAGTTGGCTGTTTACCTGTTGTCACCAAGGGTCGATTGGTAGGCATCATTACTGACAGTGACTTTGTGACCATTGCGATTAACTTATTGGAACTGCAAGAAGAAGTGGAACCCGAAGAAATCGAGCCAGAAGAATAATACGCAAACGCGTTATCTTGGGTGTAAATTTCGTTTCTTAAACGTTTTAAACGAAAAAAGAGCGGCAAGGTTGCCGCTCAAAATGCCATTACTGACGCTGATTAAGGAAGTGTTTCTCTGCCAATTAGAATTGGTCTTCTTCGGTCGAACCTGTCAATGCGGTCACTGAAGAGTTACCACCTTGGATAGTATTGGTCATTCTATCGAAGTAACCTGTACCTACTTCTTGTTGGTGTGCAACAAATGTATAGCCTTTTTCTGCCGCCTGGAATTCAGGACGCTGAACTTTCTCAACATAATGACGCATACCTTCACCTTGAGCATAAGCGTGTGCCAGTTCGAACATGTTGAACCACATGTTGTGAATACCTGCTAGCGTGATGAATTGGTACTTGTAGCCCATGTCTGCCAACTCTTGTTGGAACTTAGCAATGGTTTCTGCATCTAGGTTTTTCTCCCAGTTGAATGAAGGCGAGCAGTTGTACGCCAACAATTGGTCTGGGTATTCAGCGTGAATCGCTTCTGCAAACTTACGTGCTTCTTCCAAACATGGCGTCGCTGTTTCACACCAAATCAAATCTGCATATGGTGCGTAAGCCAGGCCACGAGAGATGGCTTGGTCGATACCAGCGCGAACGCGGTAGAAACCTTCTTGAGTACGCTCACCTTCAATAAAGTCTTTATCGTATGGGTCGCAATCTGACGTAATGAGATCCGCCGCATTCGCATCAGTACGAGCAATAACCAAGGTTGTTGTACCCGCTACGTCAGCAGCCAAACGAGCTGCAACCAGTTTTTGTACCGCTTCTTGCGTAGGAACTAATACCTTACCACCCATATGGCCACACTTTTTCACCGATGCTAACTGGTCTTCAAAGTGAACGCCCGCTGCGCCTGCCTCGATCATCGATTTCATGAGCTCGTAAGCGTTAAGCACACCACCAAAGCCTGCTTCAGCATCCGCTACGATAGGTAGGAAGTAATCAATACCGCCTTCATCTTCAGGCGATTTACCTGCTGACCATTGGATTTGGTCTGCACGACGGAACGAGTTATTGATGCGTTTTACTACTGACGGTACAGAATCGACTGGGTATAGAGACTGGTCAGGGTACATCGTTGAAGCGGTGTTGTTGTCCGCTGCAACCTGCCAACCAGATAGGTAAATCGCTTCAATACCAGCTTTAGCTTGTTGAACAGCTTGGCCGCCAGTTAACGCACCAAGACAGTTTACGTAACCTTTTTTCGCGCTACCGTTGACCAGTGACCAAAGTTTGTCTGCACCACGTTGTGCAATTGTGTTAGCTGGTACCATAGAGCCACGCAGTTCCACCACTTCCTCAGCAGTGTATGTACGCTTTACATTTTTCCAGCGCGGGTTAGTTGCCCAGTCTTTTTCCAGAGCTTCAATTTGTTGGCGGCGAGTTAAGTTAGTCATTGGTCTATCCCTCTTTATAATTTGCACTTTATGCGTGTGCGTTGAGTTTCCGTTCTCAGGCAGTACTTCCCTATCTGCCTTGAAAATCCTTCACGTTATTGGTGTTACAGTTATTCTTTATTAATCCAGGTAGTCATAACCAGGAACTGTTAAAAAGTTGGTCAGCTCATCGCTCGTAGTGAGCCTTGCCATCAAGTCTGCCGCTTCTTCAAATCGACCCGCTTGGTAGCGCTGCTCGCCAATTTCTTGTTTCACTACTTCAATCTCTTCTTTTAGATAGAGCTCGAACAGATCCTTAGTGACCTTCAATCCGTTATCTAGCGACTTGCCGTGTTGAATCCATTGCCAGATAGAAGCGCGAGAGATTTCAGCTGTCGCCGCATCTTCCATCAAGCCATAAATCGGTACACAACCATTACCAGAAATCCAAGCTTCGATGTATTGCAGCGCAACACGAATATTGTGGCGCATTCCGGCTTCTGTACGCTCGCCTTCACAAGGCTCGAGTAGTTCAGCCGCTGTAATAGGTGCATCCTCTGAACGACTCACATCCAATTGATTGGTGCGCTCGCCCAGTACAGCACTAAAAACTTCCATCGCGGTGTCAGCCAAACCTGGATGAGCTACCCAAGTACCGTCGTGACCGTTGTTTGCTTCTAGCGATTTGTCAGTCTGGATCTTGTCTAATACTTTTTGATTCTCTTGCGGGTCTTTCGCTGGGATAAAGGCGGCCATTCCTCCCATCGCGAAAGCACCTCGTTTATGACAAGTACGCACCAATAATCGCGAGTAAGCGTTCAAGAATGGCTTATCCATCGTAACCACTTGGCGATCTGGCAGTACGCGTTCAGGGTGCTTCTTCAAGGTTTTGATGTAGCTAAAGATGTAATCCCAGCGACCACAGTTCAAACCAACGATGTGTTCTTTAAGTGAGAACAGAATCTCATCCATTTCGAATACGGCTGGTAAAGTTTCAATCAGCACAGTCGCTTTGATGGTGCCTGTATCAAGACCGAAATAGTCTTCCGTGAAATGGAACACTTCGCTCCACCACTTCGCTTCGTGATGCGATTGCAGTTTTGGAATGTAGAAATAAGGGCCGCTGCCTTTTTGAAGTAACGCTTTGTAGTTGTTATAGAAGTACAGAGCGAAATCGAATAGCGCACCTGGAATGATCTGACCGTGCCACGTAACGTGTTTTTCTTTTAAATGAAGGCCGCGAACACGGCAGATCAACACCGCTGGGTCATCTTCCAGCTGATAATGCTTGCCATTGCCAGGGTTGGTGTAACTGATGGTGCCATTCACGGCATCGCGTAAATTCACTTGCCCATCCAGCACTTTACTCCATGCTGGAGACATTGAATCTTCGAAGTCTGCCATGAACACTTTTACATTCGCATTCAGTGCGTTAATCACCATCTTGCGATCAGTTGGTCCGGTAATCTCCACACGGCGATCTTGCAGATCTTGTGGGATTCCTAAGATCTTCCAACTTCCTTCACGGATGTCTTGTGTCTCTGGTAAAAAGTCTAGCAGTTCACCTGCATCGATACGCGCTTGCTTCTCTTCTCGTGCTTCCATCAACTGCTCAACACGTTCGGCAAATTTTTCACACAGCAGAGATAAAAAGGTTTGGGCTTCAACAGGGAAAATTGCTTGATGTTCTGGAGCAACGACTCCATTCACCTCAAGCGTGCCTTGGGTTTGCTTTAGTTGTTGTGTTTTTTGTTCTGTCTGAGTAAGCATAATCATTCATCCTTAACGTGCTTTATCCATCTTGGGCAGCCAGCGCAAAGCTACATTTGTAAGTTATGAACAACAAATTACATCCTTTAACTTTGTGTTCAACTCGTCTAACCATGTCGATAGATTGCGTAATGTTATGTGTATTTTCAATCTAGACATAAGTCTTATCGGCCTTTAAATAAGCTATCTCAACAAAGGGTTTAACGAAACCCCCAAGATAAACAAAACAGAAAATTCGAAGTTTTATTCGGCAGGGTAAAAACCGCCTATCGAACACCTATTCTTGTAAGTTATTACGTAATTAAATTACATTAATTTTAAGGTCGATTTATCATTTCAAACGAGTGTATGAATATAGACTGGCAAACAAACACCTTGTATTCACAAGGGCTGGCAAGGTGGATTCAAACAAGGGTCAAACAAGACATACAAGGTTTTGTGTAAAATTAACATTGTGAAATTTCACTATTTTATGAAAGCTTCATCAAAGAAGAGCTGTAAAATTTTACAAGTCAAAGTTCACCAACAGAATAAAATACTAGAAAGCGCACTGTTTTCAGTGCGCTTTTAGATAAATAATGGAGATGTAGAGGCTAATACTAATAGCTAAAGCAGCTCGGAAACGACTTCTGCAAGCTGATTAAATGTTTTCGTTCTTGATGAACTCGGACGCCAAACTAAGCCAATTTCGCGATAGGCTTGCTTTCCTGGGGGATCGATCACGACTAAATTCTGGTTATGCAGCAGGCCGTGGTCGATAGCCATTTGAGGAATGAACGTTGTTCCCAAACCATTCGCAACCATTTGCACCAAAGTATGAAGACTGGTTGCTGTAAACGGATTAATTTTTTCTTTATCTGTTAATTTACAAGCAGATACCGCGTGTTCCGTTAAGCAATGCTCTTTCTCTAATAAAAAGACGGATTCGTCAGGTAAATCTGCGTAACGAATAGGCACAGGCACCGATTGGGCTTGATTCGCACTAATAACCATTCGAAACGGATCCTTACCCACCACTCGACTTTCCATACCGTCAATTTCAACTGGCAACGCTAAAATGAGTACATCCAACTCACCGTGTCTAAGCGCTTGAAGTAAGTTTGTTGTCGTGTCTTCTCTTAATAAAAGATTCAGTTGTGGGAAACGATAGTTAACCTCTTGCACCAAATCACACAGTAAAAACGGAGCAATTGTTGGTATGCATCCCACTTTTAGCTGGCCTTGCATATCGTCGCCTTGGCACATACGTCCAAGCTCGACCAAATCTTGCCCTTTTGCTAACAGCTCTCGCCCCTGCTTTACTACCATTTCTCCTGTTTGGGTAAAAACCAGTGGACTTTTCTTGTCTTTCTTTTCATATAATGGACAACCAATCAATTCCTCTAAGTTTTGAATACCTTTACTTAAAGTCGACTGACTGACAAAACAACGCTCTGCAGCGTCACTAAAATGTCTTGTTTCATGCAGTGTGACTAAGTAATGCAACTGCTTCAAACTGGGCCATTTATTCATAATTGTATTTGTATCTACCGCCGTTCCAGTGATCGAGTTAAGAGTTTTGCTATTATCGTTTTTTTCGATTAACTCAATCTATTTATTTCGCTTTTTTCAATACTACAATCTGTACTATAGTTTGTCTCGTACAAACACGGACCAAACCGACACAACTGAATTCGGTTTGGAACTAACCATACTTTTTAGGAGCAAAAAAATGGTACTAGTAGGTCGTCAAGCCCCTGACTTTACTGCAGCAGCTGTTCTAGGTAACGGTGAAATCGTTGAAAACTTCAACTTTGCAGAGTTCACTAAAGGTAAGAAAGCAGTAGTATTCTTCTACCCACTAGATTTCACTTTCGTTTGCCCATCTGAGCTAATCGCATTCGACAACCGTCTAGCTGATTTCCAAGCTAAAGGTGTTGAAGTAATCGGTGTTTCTATCGATTCTCAGTTCTCTCACAACGCATGGCGTAACACTGCTATCGAAGATGGCGGTATCGGTCAAGTTAAGTACCCACTAGTTGCTGACGTTAAGCACGAAATCTGTAAAGCTTACGACGTTGAGCACCCAGAAGCAGGCGTTGCTTTCCGTGGTTCTTTCCTAATCGACGAAGAAGGCGTTGTACGTCACCAAGTAGTGAACGACCTACCACTAGGCCGTAACATCGACGAAATGCTACGCATGGTTGACGCTCTTAACTTCCACCAGAAGCACGGCGAAGTATGTCCTGCACAATGGGAAGAAGGTAAAGCAGGTATGGACGCATCTCCAAAAGGTGTTGCAGCGTTCCTATCTGAGCACGCAGCTGACCTAGGCAAAAAATAATAGACCTTCACCCTAGCTCAACGGGTGTGATGGTTGGATGTATATAAAGCAAAAAGCTAATGCGGAAAACCGCAAACGCCAATCAGTCTAAGTAAAGTCCTATCAAAGCCCAGAGCAAATGCTCTGGGCTTTCTTTTACCTTCAGATAAACCGCCAAAATGAGGTAACGCTGCAGCGTAAACTTTACCTCTATTTCTCATGCCCTCCATACAGATTCTGCTTACTGGCCCTGTTAATATCTTAGCCACAACACTTATTTGTAACGTTAGCAGGATGAATGAACGTGGTTACTCACCTAGAAGTCTGTATCGATAATATTGAATCTCTGCACTACGCCATTGCTGGCGGCGCCACTCGGATTGAACTTTGCTCCTCTTTGGCTTTAGGCGGGCTAACACCCAGTTATGGCTTTATGCAGCAAGCGGCTAAGCTTTCTAGTGTTCCAGTTTATGCCATGATCCGCCCACGCCAAGGTGACTTCTTCTACTGTGAAGAAGAGATCGAAATGATGCGGTGGGATATTGAAGCTGCTCACCAATCGGGCTTGGATGGTGTGGTTTTAGGTGTACTCACTCAAGAGGGGGGTATTCATATGCCTTACGCGGCTACGCTGTGTGAATTTGCTCAAGCGCTTGGCTTAGGCGTGACCTTCCATCGTGCCTTTGACCAGTGTCGTGACGCTGAAAAAGCTTTGGAAGAAGTGATCAGCTTAGGTTGTGAACGTATTTTAACCTCCGGTCTTGCGCCTTCAGCACCGCAAGGGATCGATGTGCTTAGAGCTTTGGTTAAGCAAGCCCAAAGACGCATTGCAATCATGGCGGGTGCTGGCGTTAATGCGAGTAACGTACGTGCATTAGTAGAAGACACTCAAGTTCCTGAAATCCATCTGTCAGGCAAAACGACTCGACCTAGTAAAATGACCTTTATTGCTGAACAAAGCAAAATGGGCGCAACTGATGTCGATGATTTCTTAATCCCCATCACAAGTACACAAGCCATTACCGATGTCGTAGCAGCTCTCAAATAGACGACCGTAACCTCACACGCATAGCTTTTGAGTGCTAACATATTGTTTATCAAGGAGTGAGGAAAGGTGTATGTCTAAATTGAAGAAAAAGGAATACGAAAAGGAGCTCAAAAACCTTCAAGTTGAGCTCGTAAAACTTCAAGAGTGGGTCAAACACAAAGGGTTAAAAGTGGTGGTTCTGTTTGAAGGCCGTGATGCTGCGGGCAAAGGCGGGGTGATTAAACGCATCACAGAAAAGCTAAACCCGCGTGTTTGTCGCGTGGTCGCTCTGCCTGCACCGACAGAAAAAGAAAAAACGCAATGGTACTTCCAACGTTACGTCGCTCATTTACCATCTGCTGGTGAAATCGTTTTATTTGACCGAAGTTGGTATAACCGAGCAGGTGTCGAAAAAGTCATGGGGTTCTGTACTCCAGACGAATACGAAGAGTTTTTACGCTCTTGTCCTGAATTCGAAAGAATGTTGCAACGCTCTGGGATTATTCTGATTAAGTATTGGTTTTCGGTTTCAGACGAAGAGCAAGAAAAACGTTTTCTAGGTCGAATTAATACGCCGATCAAACGTTGGAAATTCAGCCCAATGGATCTGGAGTCACGTCATCGCTGGGTCGAGTATTCTGAGGCAAAAGATAAAATGTTCGCTTACACAGATACGAAGAGCTGTCCTTGGTGGGTCGTGCCCTCTGACTCTAAAAAGAAAGCGCGCTTGAACTGTATCAGCCATTTACTTAGCCAGATTGATTACAAAGCGCTTGAGTACCCACCGATTGAATTACCTGATCTCAATAAAGAAGGTTATGTCAGAGCGCCCATTGATGATCAGACCTTCGTGCCCGATAAATATTGATGTACTTTCCCTCTCCCTAATAAATAGACCAGCCTAAAAGCTGGTCTATTTATTGAAATCAGTTACTTCAGTACGTCATCAATGCTTTGATCACCTAGGTGGCGTACATCTTTCCCTTTCACGAAGTAAATAATGTATTCACAGATGTTCTGGCAACGGTCCCCCACGCGTTCAATCGCGCGTGCCGACCACATCACTTGCAGAATGTTGGGGATATTTTTTGGGTCTTCCATCATGTAAGTCATCAACTGACGAATCACCGCTTCATATTCGGCGTCTAGTTTGTCATCTTGTTTGTGCACCTCTGCTGCCGCTTCTACATCCATGCGGGCAAACGCATCCAAAACCTGATGCAGCATATTAATTGCCTGACGGCAGAGAGGCTCTAACGACACTTGGAACTGTCGTTCTTTTGATGATGGGCTTTCAATGGCAACGTAAGCAATGCGTGTCGCCACGTCACCGATACGTTCTAAATCAGTGATCGTTTTGATGATAGCCATGATTAAGCGCAAGTCTTTTGCCGTTGGCTGACGCTTAGCAATAATGCGTGTGCAGGCGTCATCGATCGAGACTTCCATCGCATTCACTTTATGATCGTCACGCACAACCTTACGCGCCAGTTCGATATCTTCTTTATGCAAGGCTTGAATAGCATACGAAAGCTGCTGTTCTACCAAGCCACCCATGGTTAATACATGAGTACGAATCGATTCTAGCTCTACGTTAAATTGTCCTGAAATATGACGTCCAAAGTGCATGATGTTCCTTATTCCGTATAGAGTCGCGACTTAACCGTATCGACCCGTAATGTAATCTTCGGTCTGTTTCTTCATTGGCGAAGTGAAGATCGAGTCCGCGTCAGAGTATTCAATTAACTTACCCATATGAATGAATGCGGTGTGATCACTCACTCGCGCCGCTTGCTGCATGTTATGGGTAACGATAACGACAGTATATTGAGTCTTAAGCTCATTGATAAGCTCTTCAATAGTTAAAGTTGAGATTGGATCCAACGCTGATGTCGGCTCATCCAATAACAGGACTTCCGGCTCAATCGCCACCGCACGCGCAATGACCAAGCGCTGTTGCTGACCACCAGATAAACCAAATGCGTTCTCATGCAAGCGGTCTTTTACCTCATCCCACAACGCCGCCGAGCGCAAGGATCGCTCCACTGCGTCATCTAAACTGCGGCTGTTTTTTACACCTTGTAAGCGTAAGCCATAAACTACATTTTCATAAATAGACTTAGGAAATGGATTGGGTCTTTGAAACACCATCCCCACTCGGCGTCGAAGTGTCGCAACATCGACATTAGGATGATAAACATTCTTGCCATGTAGACGGACTTTACCTGTGACTCGACACCCTTCTACTAAGTCGTTCATGCGATTGATGCAACGTAATAACGTCGACTTTCCACACCCTGAAGGACCGATAAAAGCGGTGACTCGCCCTTTGGGAATTCGCATCGAAATATCATGCAGCGCCTGAGTTTGACCATAGAACAGATTAAGGTTCTCGATTGAGATTGCTGTTTGTTCATCCGTTAAATTATGAACGTCCAATGGTGGCTCATAACCTAATGTACTATCAAAATTAAACATACTTAATCTTGTCCTAACGTTCTGTATTTTTCTCGTAAATTATTGCGAATACTGATTGCTGTTAAGTTTAGCCCGACAATCACTGTCACGAGTAAGAAAGAGGTGGCATAAACTAATGGTCGCGCCGCTTCGATGTTAGAGGTTTGAAAGCCAACATCGTAAATGTGAAAACCTAAATGCATGAACTTTCTATCCAAATGCACATAAGGGAATTGCCCGTCAACCGGTAAACTGGATGCCAATTTCACGACCCCCACCAGCATCAGTGGCGCTACTTCGCCAGCTGCACGCGCAATCGCAAGGATCAGCCCTGTGATAATAGCTGGCGTCGCCATAGGCAAAACCACACGCCATAGTGTTTCAAACTGAGTTGCACCAAGCGCCAGAGAACCATGTCGTACTGAACTCGGAATACGAGTTAAACCTTCTTCTGTTGTCACAATCACAACTGGAAGCGTCAGCACGGCAAGAGTTAGTGCAGACCACAACAAACCCGGCGTACCAAAGGTTGGTGCCGGTAGCTTCTCCGCATAGAATACGTTATCGATAGAGGCACCAATCGTATAAACAAAGAAGCCTAAACCAAATACGCCATAAACAATCGATGGAACACCCGCTAGGTTTATAACCGCAATACGAATAACCCTGGTTAGAGCGTTATTCTTAGCGTATTCATGTAGATAGATAGCGGCGATCACCCCAAGTGGCATCACAATGATCGACATGATAATTACTAAGAAAACCGTACCAAATATCGCAGGGAACACGCCTCCCTCGGAGTTAGACTCTCTTGGATCTTCAGATAAAAACTTCCAAACCTGCTTCCCCCAGTGCATGACTTTATCAGGCAGTGACATTTGGTTTGGGTACCAGTAGTCCAAAATGTCTTCGAGCGGAATCGATACTTGTGAGCCCGTCATATCCTCGACAATCAGGGCATAGCCAGAAAGCTGTAATCGTAAGCCATCAAGCTGTAAATCTAACGTCGCCAGAGCTTTCTCTATCCGCTCTTTTTTCGTCTGGTTTTCCTTTAAGAAGCTTTCTGTCAGCGTGTCATTCAACTCATGCTTGCGCTTTTCTAATCGCAACTGCTCTAGCTTCCAACCAAGCTCTTTAAGCTGATCGACCACCAAAGAGTCAATCTCATGGCGCAGAGTTTCTGCATCATCCAGTTTTTTGTTCAAGACGGATTGAATATCGTTGGTGTATAAGTTGTCTCCATCCTGAAACGCCACCAGCTTACCAAAAAAGTAACCGCCACTACTGCGCTCGATCACTGCCCACTCTTTTGGCGTCGAGGGCTCATCCAACTGCATTTGCAATACGGAGATAAAATCAGCGGGATACAACTCTCGGTTGGCGATTTTGATACTGAGTCGCGTAGCAAAGTCTTCATCGTCTTCTAATTTCTGCGCCGCGCTTTCAGGCAGATAACTCTTCGGTACAAAACTGCGTTCATACACTTGACCAATCAGAATAGTATTTTCATGTAGCACTTCGCCTTGTACAGGCGTCAATGCTGCAACATTCCACTGATACAAGGGAGCTGGCCAAAAGTAAGTCAGGCCTTTCCAACCGATCAGAAGTAACAACCCTAATACCGACAACAAACTGATGCTGACTGCACCGCCTGTTAGCCATATCCACGGTGCGCCAGAACGAATCCAATTTAACACGTCATTACTCGCTCTTTATTCAAACCATTATTACAACGCACGGTACTTGTCTCTCAGTCTCTGACGAACCCACTCCGCAAGCGCGTTTACTGCAAACGTAAACACAAACAAAATCAATGCAGCTAGGAACAGCAGGCGATAATGCGAACTTCCAACTTCCGACTCTGGCAACTCAACGGCGATGGTCGCCGACAGGCTGCGCAATCCTTCCAAAATATTCCAATCCATTAATGGCGTATTGCCCGTTGCCATTAACACAATCATGGTTTCACCAACAGCGCGTCCCAGGCCCATCATAATGGCAGAAAAAATACCTGGGCTTGCGGTAAGCAAGACAACATAGATTAAAGTTTGCCAAGGCGTGGCCCCTAATGCCAAAGAGCCATCCGATAAATGCTTCGGTACAGAGAAAATGGCATCTTCGGCGATGGTAAAAATCGTCGGGATAACAGCAAACCCCATCGCTAACCCCACCACCAATGCATTGCGTTGATCGTAACCAATACCATGCTCGGTTAAGAATAAGCGCATATCGCCACCAAAGAACGTCTGCTCAATCGTAGGCGAAATCCACACTCCAAGCCCAATCAGTACCAATATGACAGGCATGAGCACTAAAGCATGCCAACCATTAGGCAGACGATTCCGCAAAGGTTGCGGTATTAATGCCCATAGCCCGCCCATAATCATGGTGCTCAAGGGCAAAACAAACAGCATGACGACGATCGTAATCAGGTGATCTTCGACAATAGGCGCGAACCACAGCCCCGCTAGGAAACCAATGATCACCGTCGGCAGTGCTTCCATTAGCTCAATCGACGGTTTTACGACACGACGCATACGTGGCGACATAAAGTAAGCCGTATAAATAGCACCTAGCACTGCGAGCGGCACTGAAAACAGCATCGCAAACATCGCCGCTTTTATCGTCCCAAATGCAATAGGTACTAGGCTGAACTTAGCTTCAAAGTTATCGCTCGCCGAAGTCGATTGCCACACAAATTCAGGCTCAGGATACCCTTCGTACCACACTTCTTGCCATAATGAGGACAATGAAATTTCCGGATAGGCATTGTCCACTTCCGCAATATTTAACGCATTATTTTGCCAAGTGATTAAGTAGCGTTCATTGTTAGACATTGCTGCGATTGCGGGTGCTTGATTGTACGCACGCTTAAACAACACCAGTTTTTCACTGGTTGTATAATGGCTTTGCAACGTGCCGTTGGTGTAAAAGCTATAAAATCCTTTTCGATGAGAATCCGGCAACAAATACTTAAGCTCTGATGCCAATTTAAAATCACGAATATGCGTTAACGTGCGTCTCTCTTCTTGCAGCGTATCAAACCATTGCGACACCCGACCATCGTTGTGTGTCACCAAAAGCGAGTAAGCACCAGCCAGTAGGTCCATTGTACGAACGGAGTGCTTCTTATCACCTTGAGTGAGGTCGACCACCTCTCGCACAGCAAATTTACGTGCGGTTTTCTTTAACACGATCAACTCAGAGCCATCGCGCAAATAAAGCGTTTCACCATCAGGTGTCAATAACATTTGCTGAGGTGCATCAAAGCCTGAAGAGAACGTAAAATCGATCGTTGTCGGAGGCGTACCCAAAGACGAAGCCACTTGCCAGCGAGCTTTCACTTCACCGCTTTGCGTCTGCCAAACAATCGTTGGTAACGGCGTCGAAGCTGCAAATACAAACTGAGTCACAGGATCTTGAGGCGTACTTAGTGTCAGATCCATGCTGGTGTCTAGCTCAATCACTTCCGGAGGACGTGTATTTTCTCTCAACGTGGCATTAAATTCTGGCTTGAAAAGGTGCGCTTTACCCTGCCCATCAACAAATCCATACCAACCTAGCCCAGGAGCAGATTGAGAGAAAGCGACGGGTTTCTGGACGATTTGCTGTTTATACACCGCAGGTTTCGTAGGATCGTCCATCGACAAATATTGAATCTCACCACTTTGGGTTAGAACGAACGCGAGCTGAGCGTAATCATCCACTGAAATCGCCAGTGGTGTTTCAATATGAGTGGCTCGAATTGCTTGGTTGGTTTTGATCTCCGCATCAGAAAAAAGCGGAATGATCACCATGGCGAGGTAGACAAAGATCAAAATAAGCGCCGCGAGTACGCCGACACCACCGGATGTCACTGCAAGTCGAACTAAACGATCTTTTATCAGTCGTTTCTTATCTTTTTCCTGCAATGAAAACTCGGCTTGTGCCATTTAAATCTCTACCTTTTTTGACTTAGTACTAGAATATGTCGTTAAGATGACAATTATATTACAGATCACATTAAACACCTGAAAAGAATACAACTCTTATGCAATGCGTGGTATGAAATAAATCTGTAATGAAAATCTCATAATGTTCTCACTCATCCATTTTTCCAAGATGAGTACGTATTACTTCACTTTTGGCTAGGTAAGGTTATGAGCGCAGAAAAACTATATATAGAAAAAGAACTTAGTTGGTTGTCTTTCAACGAACGAGTATTACAAGAAGCTGCCGATAAAACCGTCCCTTTGATCGAACGTATTCGCTTTCTTGGGATCTTTTCCAACAATTTAGATGAATTTTACAAAGTACGCTTTGCGGACGTGAAGCGCAGAATCCTAATCAGCCAAGAGCGCGGTGGCAGCGATAGCCCTAAACGACTGTTAACCAAAATGCAGTCGAAAGCACTCAAGCTTAACGAACAATTTGATGAGCTTTACAGCGAATTGATTCGAGAAATGGCGCGACGTCGCATTTTCTTGGTCAACGAACAACAACTGGATGAATCGCAACAAAAGTGGATCGCGAAATACTTCCGTAGAGAGGTCATGCCGCATATCACCCCTCTGCTAATGAAAGATGAGATCGATGTTCTGCAATTTCTCAAAGACGAGTACGCTTACATCGCCGTAGAGCTACGTAAAGAAGAACATTACCAATACGCTCTGATCGAAATTCCGACCGATCACCTTCCCCGCTTTGTGATGGTACCAGAACAGAAAGGAAAGCGTCGAAAAACCATCATCTTACTTGATAATATTATCCGCCACTGTTTGGATGAGCTGTTCAAAGGCTTTTTTGATTATGATGAGCTTAGCGGCTATGCGATGAAAATGACGCGTGACGCCGAATACGATTTACGCAACGAAATCGAATACAGCTTGCTCGAACAAATGTCGGAAGGTGTCAATCAGCGACTGACAGCAAAGCCCGTTCGCTTCGTCTACGAACGTGGTATGCCGCCTCAAATGTTAGAGTTTCTTTGTAACAAGCTCAATATTTCTAATTACGATAACCTTATCCCCGGCGGCCGCTATCACAATTTTAAAGACTTCATTGCGTTTCCAAATGTTGGGCGAGAGTACCTTGAAAATAAACCGCTTCCGCCAATGAAGTGCGCCGATTTCGAAGGTTACGCTAACAGCTTTGATGCGATTAAAGCGAAAGATATTCTGCTCTATTACCCCTACCACACTTTTGACCACATTAGTGAGTTGGTACGCCAAGCCTCCTTCGATCCGAAAGTACTTAGTATCAAGATTAACATTTACCGTGTCGCGAAAGATTCTCGCTTGATGAACTCATTAATTGATGCGGTGCACAACGGAAAAAATGTCACAGTGGTCGTGGAGCTGCAGGCTCGCTTTGATGAAGAAGCCAATATCGAATGGTCAAAAGTGTTGACCGAAGCTGGTGTGCACGTCATCTTCGGAGCGCCTGGCCTTAAGATTCACTCAAAGCTACTGATGATCAGTCGCCGTGAAGGTGAAGAAATTATTCGCTACGCGCACATCGGCACAGGCAACTTCCATGAGAAGACGGCACGAATTTATACCGACTTCTCTCTCCTTACCGCAGATCAAGAAATCACTAACGAAGTTCGTAATGTCTTCGGTTATATTGAGAATCCATACCGCCCAGTGAAGTTCAACCACCTCATGGTATCTCCACGTAATTCTCGAACCCAAATCTACCGCCTGATCGATAATGAAATTGCGAATGCCAAGCTCGGCAAGAAAGCCGCTCTTACGATCAAGGTCAATAACCTAGTCGATAAGGGCATCGTCAATAAGCTATATGGAGCAAGTACGGCGGGAGTGAAAATAAATATGATCATTCGCGGTATGTGCTCATTAGTACCGGGCATTGAGGGGATCAGCGACAATATTCGCATCATCAGTATTGTTGACCGCTTTTTGGAACACCCACGCGTGGTGATTACCCATAACGATGGCGATCCGCAAGTCTATATCTCTTCTGCTGACTGGATGACAAGAAATATCGATCACCGCATTGAGGTGGCGGCGCCAGTCCGTGATCCACGTTTGAAACAGAGAATTATTGATATAACGAATATCCATTTTACCGATACAGTAAAGGCTCGTTTTATAGATAAGGAAATGAGCAACGCTTATGTACCACGAGGTAATCGCAAAAAAGTTCGTTCTCAAATCGCTATCTATGACTATCTTAAAAATATAGAAAAGCAAACTAGAAAACAAAATTCAGATGCCTCAAATACTTGAACAAGATACTCGCTACATTGCCGCGATAGACCTCGGCTCAAACAGTTTCCACATGGTGGTGGCCAAGGTTGTAGGCAGTGACTTACAACTGGTTAGCCGTCATAAACAGCGTGTTCGCTTAGCATCAGGACTCGACAGTGAATTGAACTTAAGTCATTCCGCGATGGAACGTGCGTTAGAGTGCTTAGCCATGTTCGCTGAGAGACTGCAAGGGCTTGATGAGTCGAATGTGCGTATCGCCGCGACACACACACTAAGACGCGCTAAAAATGCTCATCTATTCATTGAGCGTGCGAAAGAAGTGATGCCCTTCCCAATAGAAATCATCCCAGGGGAAGAAGAAGCCCGCTTGATTTACTTAGGTGTCGCTCACACTCAAGTAGAGTCAAACTCCAAGTTGGTCGTTGATATTGGCGGCGGCAGTACCGAAATGATCATTGGACAAGAGTTTGAACCTGAGCTTCTCAACAGTAAACAGATGGGATGCGTCAGCTTTACAGAGCAATATTTTAAAAACGGCAAACTGTCTGGCAAAAACTTTAATAAAGCGATGTTAGCCGCCGAGCAAAAACTCGAGTCCATCGCTTCAGCATACCGTAAAAAAGGCTGGGATATCGCGCTCGGCTCATCAGGAACCATCAAAGCGATTCAAGAAGTGCTAGTAGGATTAGGTTTTGAAGATGGCCTGATCACCGCGAAGAGACTGGACACGCTTATTGAAACTCTGTGTAATTTTGATTCAATTGAAGAGATTGAACTGACAGGTTTAACAGAAGAACGTAAGCCCGTATTCGCGGCAGGCGTGGCGATTTTGTCCGCCATTTTCAAAGCACTTCGCATTGAGCAGATGTTTTTCTCCGATGGTGCTCTGCGCGAAGGTCTGTTGTACGAAATGGAAGAGCGTTTTGCGCGCTCCGATATACGTATGCGCACAACTGAAAATTTAGCCAACAAACACCGGGTTGACTTAGAGCATGCTGCTCGTGTTAAAGGCCATGCACGTGAGATGTTATGTCAGGTGCGCTCTGAACTAGGCATTAAGAAAAAGAGTGAGTTATTTGACTTACTAGAATGGGCAGCGTTGCTTCATGAAGTCGGATTAAGTATCAACTTACGTAGCTTCCATCGCCACTCTTTCTATATTCTGTTGCATTCCACTCTACAAGGCTTCAACCGTGAACAGCAATTAGTGCTCGCAACATTAGCCCGCTTCCAACGCAAAGCGCTCAAACTGCAAGAACTGCCAGATTTCAACCTCTACAAACAAAGTGACGTGATAAGCCTCATCAAAATATTAAGACTTTCTATCGTATTAAATGGACAGCGTAACGAAGATCCATTGCCTGACATCACTTTATCCATCAAAAATGATGAATGGATTCTTACGTGCACAGATAAAGCATGGCTAGAAAACAACAAATTGCTTCATGCTGATTTACAGGAAGAACAAGAACGTTGGGACAGCGTGAAGTGGACACTCACTTTCTGATCTCGTGCTGTTCATACCTAAACAAAAAGTCGGCTTACAGGCCGACTTTTTTTAACTCTTCTTCTGCAAAATCTGCCGTAATGGGCACATAACCATCTTTCTCAACCAACGCTTGCCCCTGAGCGGAGAAAATAAAGCGAATAAACTCGGCTTCAATTGGTGTTAATGGGTAATCCGGGTGCTTATTCACGTAAACATATAAGTAACGTGATAGTGGGTACTTACCACTAACAATATGTTCTCGCGTTGGCGTCACGTAGTCATTCCCCGTTTTTGCCACCGGAACTAAGCGTACGCCTGCCACTCGATAACCGACACCGGAATAACCGATTCCACTGATGGTTGACGCTACAGCTTGCACAACTGACGCGGAGCCTGGCTGCTCGTTAACTCGGGTCTTGAAATCTCCGCCACACAAGGCATTGCTTTTGAAGTAACCATAAGTTCCAGAAACGGAGTTACGACCAAACAACTGTACGTTGCGCTTTGCCCACTGTGATTCAAGACCGAGTTGCTGCCAGTTCGTGATAAATTGACTTTCACCACAGCGTAGCGTGGCAGAAAACAAAGCATCTAACTGACTAAAGTTAAGCCCTTGAATTGGATTGTCTTGATGAACAAAAATACCGATAGCATCGATCGCAACTCTAAGTGCCGTTGGCTTGTAACCATGTTCACGTTCAAACGCTTCAACCTCTCTTAAACGCATAGGACGGCTCATGGGACCAAACTGAGCTGTTTGTTCGGTCAATGCTGGGGGAGCAGTGGAAGAGCCAGACGCTTGGACTTGCGCATTAATATTCGGGTAAATGGATTTAAACTCTTCAACCCAAAGTGTCGTCATGCCCGCAAGCGTATCGGAGCCGACAGAGAGCAAATTCCCGACAATCCCAGTCGTTTTATGATAATTCGGCAATGGTTTATCTTGAGCGACAGCCATACTGGAACAAGCAAGAGCCAGTAGACTGAACACTTTTGCGACTCTTAATGCCATTATTTCACCACCAAACGTTCAGGCAATACAAAAGAAAACTTACTGCCCACGCCCACTTCACTGTGAATTTCCAAATGAGAATCATGGTGGCTCAGCGCATGTTTCACAATAGCCAACCCTAACCCACTCCCTCCGGTATCGCGTGATCTTGCTTTATCGACGCGATAAAAACGCTCAGTAAGTCGATGGAGGTGCTGAGGCTCTATACCATCACCACTATCCTCCACCTCTAAGCATGCGCCTTGAGATGTCTGGAACCAACGAACATTAATGTTCGCGCCAGGCGGTGTGTATTTGACAGCATTATAAACGAGGTTAGAGATAGCACTACGTAACTGGTCATCATCGCCCAGTACTCGTAGGCTAGCATCAACATCAAATTTCAATTTATGTTGGTTGTCCCCGCTAAGGCTGACCGCCTCTTTTTCTAGTACTTCGAGCATCGCAGGTACATTCACGACTTCTTCAAGCTCATGCATAGGTGCCGCTTCAATTTTAGATAGCGTCAGTAGTTGGTTCACCAAACTGTTCATGCGGTTGAGCTGCTCCGTCATAACACCATGCGCTTTGCTCCACATTGGGCCCACAACCATGTCAGGATCTTCTGTCATCTCCAAATAACCTTGCAGCACCGTCATTGGTGTACGAAGTTCATGAGAAACGTTAGCAAAGAAGTTGCGGCGCATTCCCTCAAGTTGTTTTAACTGGCTAACATCACGCACCACCATCAAATGTTCACCTTCGGTATACGGTACGATACGTAGTTCTAGCATGCGTTCGACATTGAGTGGTGAACGCATTTCCAATGGCTCAGAGAAGTCTTTCTTGTTGAGGTACTTGATAAAGTCAGGCGTACGGATGAGGTTGGAGATAGGTTGACCAGAGTCTTCCGGCCAATGGAAACCCAATAAGTGTTGAGCCAGTTTGTTACACCAAACGATATTGCCTTCAGCACGGAACACCACGACGGCATCGGGTAACGATTCCGCACCATTTCTGAATCGGCGAATGAGATTAGTAAGCTCTTTGCGTTTACGACGTTGGCGCTGCTGTAAGCGATACAAGCCATTGAACAAAGATTCCCAGTTACCGCTACCAGACGGTGGCGTGAGGCGCTTTTCATCCCATAACCAAGAAGATAAACGTACTTGGTTATGCAAATGCCACACAAGCTGCAATGCCGTAGCTGCCAGAAGCAACCACGGCATATAACCGAATATCCAACCTACTATCACCCATGGGGTGTAAAAAAAAGCCAGCTCCCAGGCCAGCTTTTTCCACGTTAATCTTTCAACCACTCATAACTCCAGAAATGGTACCGATAAGCTGCGTGTTAATTTATGCTTTTGTCGAGAAGCGGTATCCAGCACCACGAACAGTTTGGATCAGCTTATCATGACCTGCGGCTTCCAATGCTTTACGCAGGCGGCGAATATGAACATCGACCGTACGATCTTCAACATACACGTTAGTACCCCAAACATTGTTTAATAGCTGCTCACGGCTATACACACGCTCTTGATGCGTCATGAAAAAATGTAGCATTTTAAACTCTGTTGGGCCCATATCTAATGGTGCATCATTAGCCGTGACACGGTGTGATACAGGATCAAGCTTCAATCCCTGCACATCAATTACGTCTTCCAGTGCGGTCGGGGTTACACGACGAATCACCGCTTTTAAACGGGCAACCAACTCTTTAGGAGAAAATGGCTTAGTAATGTAGTCATCCGCACCGACTTCTAAACCGCGCACTTTATCTTCTTCTTCACCACGAGCGGTAAGCATCACAACTGGAATGTTGCGCGTTAATTCCTCTCGCTTCATATGCTTGATGAAGTTAATGCCGCTGCCTCCTGGTAACATCCAATCCAGTAAAACTAAATCAGGGAAGGGTTCAGCCAGTTTGGTTACTGCAGTATCGTAATCTTCCGCTTCTACCGCTTGGTAACCTTTCTGCTCAAGTACGAAGCACAGCATTTCGCGAATAGGAGCTTCGTCTTCAACAACCAGAATCCTTCTAGACATAATTGAGTAACCTTATGTTCGTTGAGCTAATGAATTTAAGAGACAAAGCGCCCCTCTATGCATAAGCATTATCACTACCAATTATGACACTTTTGTGACCTTTGAAAACAAATTTTCATATAACTTTCTTTTGAGGTTCATTCGGATATTTTTCATTTCTATTAAGACATCAGCACAAAAATTCCCTATGATTAGTCCCTTGTCATCAAGCCTAGAGAAGATTTATGTGGTTTAAAAACTGTCTGGTATACCGCGTTAACCGCGAGGTTACTTTCAACGCCGAACAACTAGAAACTCAACTGTCTGAATTCCGATTCACCCCATGTGGCAGTCAAGATAAACAGAAATTTGGCTGGGTCAGTGCAATGGGTAGACATGGCGACATGATGACTCACGTGTCAGAAAACCGCATTCTGATTTGCGCCAAGAAAGAAGAGAAAATGCTACCTGCCTCAGTGATCAAAGAGTCATTGAATGCAAAAGTAGAAGCAATGGAAGCGCAAGAAGGTCGTCCTCTGAAGAAGAAAGAGAAAGACAACCTGAAAGATGACATCGTAATGGATTTACTGCCTCGCGCATTTAGCCGCAGCAGCCACACTCACGTGCTCATCATGCCAAAAGAAGGGTTCATTCTTGTTGACGCAAGCAGCTACAAAAAAGCGGAAGACGTATTAGCACTACTTCGTAAAACCATGGGTAGTTTACCTGTTGTTCCTGCCATTCCAGAACTAGCGATTGAAACAACGCTAACCGAGTGGGTGAAAACGGGCGACACACCTCAAGGTATCACCATGATGGACGAAGCTGAGCTAAAATCCGTGCTTGAAGAAGGTGGCGTGATTCGTTGTAAGAAGCAAGAGCTGACCACAGATGAAATCCGCAACCACATCGCAGCAGATAAAGTCGTAACGAAGCTTGCACTTAATTGGCAAGATCGTATTGAATTCATCATGACAGAAGATGCGGGTATTAAGCGTCTAAAATTCTCTGATGAATTGAAAGATCAAAATGACGATATTCCACGTGAAGATCAAGCAGCTCGATTTGATGCAGACTTCTCTCTGATGTGTGGGGAGTTCAGTGCTTTCCTACCCAACCTATACGATGCGCTAGGCGGCTTACCAAATCCCAACGCTTAATATTGTATAAAGGTCAACCATAACGCCCTCACTTTTTTTGAGGGCGTTTTTCTATCTGAAGCACAATTACCCTAGTCACAGTTCACATTTTGACGTAAAATTTGCGCCCCATTTCCATTAGGTGGAATTGGCCTGACTTGTGATCAGATAAAAGAGAATTGAGCAATGACAACTGAGAAAGCATTCGTACCTGAGCTACTGTCTCCTGCGGGAAGCCTGAAAAACATGCGTTACGCATTCGCCTACGGCGCAGATGCAGTTTACGCTGGCCAACCTCGCTACAGCCTCCGCGTACGTAACAATGAGTTTAACCACGAAAACCTAAAAATCGGTATCGATGAAGCGCATGCTCTAGGCAAAAAGCTTTATGTGGTATGTAACATTCAACCACACAACTCGAAGCTAAAAACCTTCATCCGTGATCTTAAACCAATCGTAGAAATGGGTCCTGACGCATTGATCATGTCAGATCCAGGCCTAATCATGATGGTTCGTGAAGCTTTCCCAGAAATGCCAATTCACCTTTCTGTACAAGCAAACGCTGTAAACTGGGCGACTGTTAAGTTCTGGGCAGCGAATGGCGTGGAACGTGTGATCGTTTCTCGCGAACTATCTTTAGAAGAAATCGAAGAAATTCGTGAGCATTGTCCTGAAACTGAACTTGAAGTATTCGTTCACGGTGCATTATGCATGGCTTATTCTGGTCGTTGCCTACTTTCTGGTTACATCAACAAACGTGATCCTAACCAAGGCACTTGCACTAACGCGTGCCGTTGGGAATACAAAGTGGAAGAAGGCAAAGAAAACGACGCTGGTGATATCGTAGAGAAATTTGACCCATCTGAAGCACAGCCTGTCGAAGTACAAGACGAACGCCCTGAAACCACAATTGGCCGTGGTAAACCAACGGATGAAGTCGTTCTACTTTCTGAAGCGCACCGTCCAGAAGAAAAAATGGCAGCGTACGAAGATGAACATGGTACTTACATCATGAACTCTAAAGACCTGCGAGCGGTACAGCATGTTGAGCGCCTAACCAAGATGGGTGTGCACTCGCTGAAAATCGAAGGTCGTACTAAATCATTCTATTACTGTGCTCGTACTGCACAGGTTTACCGCAAAGCAATTGATGACGCTGTAGCAGGCCGACCATTTGATGAAAGCCTAATGGGCACACTAGAGAGCCTAGCTCACCGTGGCTATACCGAAGGCTTCCTACGTCGTCATACTCACGACACCTACCAGAATTACGATTACGGCTACTCAGTCTCTGATGCTCAACAGTTTGTCGGTGAGTTCACTGGTAAACGTCGTGGCGATATGGCTGAAGTAGAAGTGAAAAATAAGTTCCTTGTCGGTGATAGTCTTGAGCTAATGACGCCAAAAGGTAATGTTGTTTTCACGCTAGAAGCAATGGAAAACCGTAAGTCAGAGTCTATCGAGGATGCCAAAGGGAATGGTCACTTCGTCTTCATTCCAGTACCAGCAGATCTAGATTTAGAATACGGTCTATTGATGCGTAACTTAAACTCAGGGCAGGACACCCGTAACCCGACTGGTAAGTAATCATGGCTTTGCTCATTACTGACAAATGCATTAACTGCGACATGTGTGATCCCGAATGCCCCAATGGGGCAATCAGCATGGGAGAAAGCATTTTCGAAATTGACCCAGCTCTATGTACAGAGTGTAAGGGACATTACGAAAAGCCGACCTGTCAGTCAGTATGCCCGATTACAAAATGCATTATCACAGACCCGGAGCATGTAGAAACAGAAGAGCAGTTACTGGAGAAATTCGTGATTATTCAAGGGTTAGCATAAGAACAAGTAGGTTCAACTTTGGAGACAAAGTTGAACCTTTTTTTAACCCGACTTTTCAATAGGATAGATATTACAAAACAACTCTTTTTCAAAATGAGACTCTAACCGATCTCGCCAATTTTCAGCTTGGGAAACCGGCACAAGATAAAAGTTTTCTCGGCTCGTGTCCGTAACGAAAGCCATTCCATATTGCATCAGCTCGTAATGCACATCATTAACAAATCCGGGATCAAGACGCTGACGTCCTGTCAGGTGGTTTACATCAACCCGAGTCAATAAGACCCCTTTCGTTTCACTGCTAAATCTGTGTCTTAACCACTCTGCAAATTCTTTTGCACAAATCATAGTCATGGTTTTATCCTTGATTTACTCTTCTAGCAGGAGAAGTATCCATTCCCGCCTCACACACTTGTCTGCCTTGTTATTGCTTCGCTAGCCAACTGACAGACATATTGCTAAGAAACCAAAGTATCGTGACGAAAGATCTTTCTAAACAGAGAAGTTACGACTTATCTATACTACAACTCTTTGTTTAATTTAGATTTCTATATTATGTCACCAAAACTAATTAGGTTAGTTTTTGTATTGGTATTATTCACTGTAGACAAAAGTATGATGTTTCTCCAGTTTCATAAAAGAGATACGTAAGGGAATATAAACCTGTAGAGTCACTCTAGTTAGTAGAGATAAGTGATTGGCATTGCGGTGGAATCGCTTTTTTTCGCTTGGGCTTAGCAATAACTTTCGCAGACGGAGGCTTATCGATAGGCTTAACTTTCGGTCCCCAACTAGCAAGCTCTACCCCACAACCATCACCAGCGGGAGGCAGAGCTTGTTCAACACAATAGCCACTCGACTCAGGACAAGATAACCTGACGTGGAAGTGGTAATGATGCCCCCACCAAGGGCGAACTTTACGTAACCAAGAACGTTCTTTGCCTTCTTCTTGCGAGCAAAGCTGCTCCTTAATGACAGGATGTACAAAAATTCGTGCAACATCCTCACTCTGTGCAGCATATCGAATCAGCCTAAAGTGCCTATCTTCCCAGCGATGGTTAAGTATGGAATACCCTTTTAAGTCCACCACACTCATTGGCTTAGGGAGTTGTAATTCGTTATAAGAAAGCGGTTGGTCAGCGAGTCTTAACCAGATATCAATATCTAACCCAGTTTGGTGACTAGAATGGCCAGAAGAAAACCTTCCTCCTCGTGGTAAAGACAGGTCACCTATAAGCAGCGTTGTGTTGAGATTTTGATGAGCTTGAAGCGCTAGGTTTTCAATAAACTCTATCGTTTTAGGGTGCCCATAGTAGCGTTTCGTTTTACTGCGTAAAACTTGATAACCAACGCCATCAAGAGGCAAAGGTAATGCGCCATCCAAACAACCGTTGGCATAACTACCAATAGAGGAAGAAGAGTTTCGGGTAGGGTTAGCAACAGACTCCCAAGGAGTAGAGTATACAGAAGCTGAGAAACATAAACCCAAAGATACAATGAAACTCAGCTTCATAGCTTTTAGCCTTTAGTAGTGTTCGCCATTATCGTAATAAGCTTTAGGGGATAAAGCTGAAAAGATAACTGCAACATCAATATCCGCACCAGCAATACCACGAACTTGCTGTGTAATAAGCTTAGCAACTTTATCTTGTACTTCCTGACCACGATCAAACCAAAGCACTTCGACAAAAGGATATGCAGCACTCACCTCGCCCTCATTGAAAAACGTAGTGTAGATATACTCAAAAGTAAAATCCTCACGCGGACAGTCCATCAGAGGCTGAAGTTCATCCGTCAGAGGCTTTGATAGTGCCTGAACAGCTTGCGGCTCTACAGCACGGAATCGAAAATGTGGCATAAACTTACTTCCTAATTATTAGCATTAACTCATGATAATAACAGGAACCAAGTCAGTAATCATCCAAGCCAATGTAACCACTAACTTTTTCTATACACGTCATATAGATCAAGTAGTAAATCAACTAGCTCACTAACGAAGAATAATGGGAGTATGAAGAGAAGTAAGAAAGGGTAAAACGATACACCGAAGCTTAGTGACGCAATCTATTGCAATGGAAAATAGAATGGCTTAAGTCACCGATGTAATATGCTCTTAAGATCAATGTGCATCAGATGTCGACAACTATTCGCTAGAAACGAAAAAGGCTCTGACCTAAGTCAGAGCCTTGATATATGGCAGGGGTGGAGAGATTCGAACTCCCAACACGCGGATTTGGAATCCGCTGCTCTGCCAATTGGAGCTACACCCCTGCAGTTCGTGTTTAATGAGACGACTCTCAAATAAGTGGCGGAGTGGACGGGACTCGAACCCGCGACCCCCGGCGTGACAGGCCGGTATTCTAACCAACTGAACTACCACTCCGCAGTGGTATCACTCGCTTGTAATCAGCAAGTGTCCAAAATTTAAAGCCTGGCGATGTCCTACTCTCACATGGGGAAGCCCCACACTACCATCGGCGCTATTTCGTTTCACTTCTGAGTTCGGCATGGAAGTCAG
>NZ_JAMZAP010000023.1:0-81606 GCF_024181785.1 Vibrio sp. Y42_MX_L11 | reverse complement strand
TGGGTGTTTTTTATTCTAAAAGGCGAGTTTTCACTACTATTCTACCTCCATGTCCCCAGTAATCGCCCCTAATAAGGAGAAAAGATGAGCTCAATTAGAAGCTACAAAGGTATAAAGCCCCAACTTGGTGAGCGTGTTTACGTTGACTCAACCTCAGTGTTAGTCGGAGATATCCGTATTGGGGACGATTCTAGCATTTGGCCATTAGTAGCGGCACGAGGCGATGTGAACCACATTCACATTGGTGATCGAACTAATATTCAAGATGGCAGTGTTTTGCATGTCACCCATAAGAACGCCGAAAACCCAAACGGCTATCCACTTATTATTGGCAATGACGTTACGATTGGCCACAAAGTGATGCTGCACGGTTGTGAGATACACGATCGTGTATTGGTTGGTATGGGGGCGATTGTTTTAGATGCTGTCGTTATTGAATCAGAGGTGATGATTGGAGCGGGCAGTTTAGTACCGCCAGGAAAGAGATTAGAAAGCGGTTATCTTTATGTCGGTAGTCCAGTAAAACAAGCTCGCCCTCTATCAGAGACAGAACGAGCTTTTTTGCAAAAGTCTGCCAATAACTATGTTCAAAACAAAAACGACTACTTACATGAAGTAGAAGACTTGAACTAAAGGTCTATTAGCCGATGATAATATGGCCTTCTTCGTTGAAGGCTTCATCTTCTATTAACTCTTCTGCTATTTCTTCCAGATCAAATCGGTAGTCAATAAAAGCAGAGAGCACGGCCTGCTCCGTATCTAACTCTGAGCCAGATAACTTTTCTAACTTTTGTTTCGTCACAAAGCATTCTATTAGTGCGCCTGATTGTTGCGCCGCAAAGTTTACTGATTGTGATACTTCATCCCATGATTGCATGTCTGGGAATAAAATGGATTGATTCATCGCTTATTGACCTTCAAGGTTCTTTCTTAATTCACGCAAAATCTGTTTGGCGCCTGGACGAAGACCGCGCCATAACATAAAACTCTCAGCAGCTTGGCCAACTAACATACCTAAACCATCATAAGCATGTGCCGCACCGTGTTGCTTAGCCCATTGGTTAAATGTGGTATCACCTTTGCCATACATCATGTCGTAGCTTGTACTATTGGCGGCGAACACCGAGGAAGAGATCGCAGGTAACTCACCACTCAATGATGCAGACGTAGAGTTGATTATGACATCGAACTCTTCAGCAATGGTATTCATCTCTTTTGCTTTAACAGGGCCATACGCAGAAAACAATTCTGCCAATTCTTCGGCTTTGGAAAATGTACGATTAGTTATCGTTAGAGATGTTGGTTTTTGATCGAGCAATGGTTTAATCACTCCTCGAGCGGCACCACCAGCTCCTATGATCAGGATGCGTGCGCCTTCTAAAACGACTTGATGTTGCAACAAGTCTTGCACTAAGCCTGCACCATCAGTGTTATCACCAATGATTTCACCATCATCAAGCTTCTTAAGTGTATTCACTGCTCCAGCAAGCTGAGCACGCTCGGTCAAACGGCTGGCAAATTGATAGGCATCTTCTTTAAAAGGCAAGGTCACGTTACAGCCTTTGCCGCCGTCAGCAAAAAATGCTTTCGCTGCCTCGATAAATCCACCCACAGGCGCACACTCTGCGGTGTATGTAAGGGACTGATTCGTTTGACGAGCAAAGAGTGTATGGATAAATGGCGACTTGCTGTGCCCGATAGGGTTACCAAACACGGCGTAACGATCGATTTGCGGGGTCATGTCCTTACCTTTATTCCTTACTTAGATATAGAGAAAACAGGGCCATCTGATTACAGATGACCCTATCACTATCTATCTATATAGAAAAGGAGATTCCGTGCTTACCATTCGCGTGGTTTCAGGTATCGCTCGTAAAGTTCGGCTTCAGGCGTTCCTGCTTCTGGTTCGTAGCGGTACTCCCATCGCGCTAACGGCGGCATCGACATCAGAATCGACTCGGTACGCCCACCACTTTGTAAACCGAATAAAGTGCCACGGTCGTACACTAAGTTGAACTCAACATAACGACCACGACGGTAAAGTTGGAATTCACGTTCACGCTCGCCATATTCGATGTCTTTACGACGAGACACGATCGGCAAGTAAGCTTGGCAATAGCCTTCACCCACCGCTTTGATGTAATCAAAACACTTATCAAACTCCCAGTGATTCAAATCATCAAAGAACAAACCACCAACGCCACGAGTTTCGTTTCGATGTGGCAAGAAGAAGTACTTATCACACCACGCTTTGTGCTCGGTATACACGTCTTCACCAAATGGGGCACAGATGGCCTTAGCTGTATCGTGCCATGACTGACAATCTTCTTCGAAAGGATAGAAAGGAGTCAGGTCGAAACCACCACCAAACCACCAAATTGGGTCTTCACCCTCTTTCTCTGCGATAAAGAAACGCACATTCGCATGAGAAGTTGGGACGTAAGGGTTTTTGGGATGGATAACCAAAGAGACCCCCATCGCTTCAAAGCGGCGACCAGCTAGCTCCGGACGATGAGCCGTCGCAGATGCTGGCATTTCTTTCCCTTCCACATGCGAGAAGTTCACCCCACCTTGCTCGAAAACAAGACCATCACGCAGAACACGTGAGCGCCCACCGCCACCAAGACGTTCGCCCGGTTCACGATGCCATGCATCTTCGAAAAAGACGGCCTTTCCATCTTCTTGTTCTAACTGCTGACAAATGGAGTCCTGAAGTGACATCAGGAACTGCTTTACGGCGTACTTATCGATTGCTGACATACGTTATTACCTATTACGTGATACCGGTTGATGACTGGCAAGCAGGGTTAGCCCTGTCTTAATATTTGTGAAGTCTTGGCGTCACGAATCTCGCTGGGTTTATCACGGCCGCTGGTTTCACCACGAAGAATGGCCACCAGCTTGTCACCCAATTGCTGCTCTACCTCTTCCGTGGTCATACACGGTGGCAAGCCGGAAAGATTCGCACTGGTAGAGGTTAACGGCTTTCCGAATGCATTACACATCTTTTGAACCAAAGGATGATCAGTCACACGAACTGCAATTGAATCAAACTGTCCTGAAACCCAGTTGGAGACTTTATCGCTCGCTGGCATGATCCAAGTGTATGGGCCAGGCCAAGTTGCATGAACGGTCGCTAATTGTTCTGGAGTCAGTTGAGATTCATCAATATATGGCAAGAGCTGCTCATAACTTGCGGCGATCAGAATCAGCCCTTTTTCCACCGGACGCTGCTTGAGATCCAGTAGTTTTTGAATTGCTTCTGGGTTATCTGGATCGCATCCGACACCAAAAACCCCTTCTGTTGGGTAGGCAATCACTTCGCCTTGTTGTAGTGCGTTGAGCACTTGTTCAAAGTTATCCACCGATTACTTCCTGATTGTCTGACTGTATTATTTTCACTAAGTGTACAAATATTCATTCTCAGACACTAAAGCAATTTTTTTATAAAATGTATCAATAGCATCAACAACAAGACGCAAACGTTTGCTTGAGATAAAAATCCCCGTATAATGCGCACAAATTTATCAGCTCACCTAATTTTGCAGCTTGAAGGAGTTTGAGATGAAAGTCGGTATCATCATGGGTTCTAAATCCGATTGGCCAACCATGAAACTAGCAGCAGACATGCTAGACCAATTTGGCGTACCTTACGAAACAAAAGTCGTATCAGCACACCGAACTCCTCAATTACTGGCAGACTACGCCAGCAGCGCGAAAGAACGTGGTATCAAAGTGATCATCGCCGGTGCAGGTGGTGCAGCCCACCTACCAGGTATGGCTGCGGCGTTTACTAGTTTGCCAGTGCTTGGTGTTCCCGTTCAGTCTCGTGCACTGAAAGGTATGGATTCACTGCTCTCTATTGTACAGATGCCAAAGGGAATTGCGGTTGGTACATTAGCGATTGGCGAAGCGGGCGCAGCAAACGCAGGTATCCTAGCAGCGCAAATCCTAGGCACTCATGATGAAAACATCATGGCGAAGGTAGAAGCATTCCGTAATGAGCAAACGGAAACAGTTCTCGCAAATCCAAACCCTGCAGAGGATTAATCAGATGCATGTACTGGTTCTTGGTGCTGGTCAATTGGCTCGAATGATGTCTCTGGCTGGTGCGCCACTGAATATTCAAATTTCAGCTTACGATGTCAGCAGCGGTGATGTCGTTCACCCTTTAACTCAACAGGTACTTGGCCATGGCTTGGAAAATGCGATTACGCAAGTTGATGTGATTACTGCCGAGTTCGAGCATATTCCACATGACGTGCTCAAGGTTTGCGAAGCGAGCGGCAAGTTCCTACCAAGTACGCAAGCCATCAAAGCAGGTGGTGATCGCCGTATTGAAAAAGCACTGCTTGATGATGCTAGCGTGCGCAACGCGAAATACTACGTGATTGAAACTCGTGAAGACTTTGAGCGCGCAATTGAACACGTTGGTATGCCAATGGTTCTGAAAAGTGCATTGGGTGGTTACGATGGTAAAGGTCAATGGCGCTTAAAAGACGCTTCTCAAGTCGACGACATTTGGACTGAGATGGCAGAGTGCATCGCGGCAACACCTACTCAAGCGATTGTGGCTGAAGAGTTTGTACCATTTAACCGTGAAGTATCGTTAGTCGGTGCCCGCGGCAAAGACGGCAGTGTTGAAGTTTACCCTCTAGCAGAAAACGTTCATACCAATGGTGTATTGAGCTTTTCTACTGCTATTGATGCACCAGAGTTGCAAGAGCAAGCAAAACAGATGTTCACTGCCGTTGCCAACAGCTTGAATTACGTTGGCGTGTTAGCGCTGGAGTTCTTTGATGTCGAGGGCACACTGTTAGTGAATGAGATTGCCCCACGCGTACACAACTCTGGCCACTGGACACAGCAAGGTGCAGAAACTTGTCAGTTTGAGAACCATCTGCGCGCCGTGTGCGGCTTGCCGTTAGGCAGCACCAAACTGATTCGCGAAACCTCGATGGTGAATATTCTTGGTGAAGATACGTTGCCAGAAGCGCTTCTCGCCATGGATGGTTGTCACATCCATTGGTACGGCAAAGAGAAGCGTGAAGGGCGAAAAATGGGTCACATCAACGTATGTGGTGACTACCCAGGAGAATTGCACCGCAGGTTGTGCGCTCTCGCGGATGCCTTAGATCCAATGGCATTCCCAGCCGTGCACGAGTTTGCGAAACAAGCATAACGCTAAAATCTAGCCCCAAAAACCACAAAGGGTCGCACGATGCGACCCTTTTTAATTCCTTTGATGTATTTACCCTTGCTGAGTGTGCTGGCACTTACGGTTGGCACATTGCAATTTCACACCACTGGCGAGTTTCTTCTCCACCAACAACGTAAAACCACATTCTTCGCATATCCCTTTAACCGGAGGGAGATTCACTGCAAATTTGCATTTAGGGTAGTTATCACATGCGTAGAAAGTTTTACCAAAGCGCGTCTTACGTTCAACTAAATGACCTTTACCACATTCAGGACACGCGTGTTGCTCTTGCGGCTGCTTTTCTGGCTCAGGTTGATTAATCGACTCAATATGATGGCAAACCGGATAGTTACTGCAACCAACAAACATGCCATAACGCCCTTGGCGTAATACCAACTCGTTACCACAATCTGGACAAGGAACGCCAAGCTCTTTGACGATGTGGCCATCATTATTGTGCAGGGCTTTGATGTAATCACAGCTTGGATAGTGGCTACAGCCAAGAAAGGGACCGTGTTTGCCATGTTTGAGGGTCAACTCGCTGCCACATTTAGGACACGGCTCGTGTTCCAATGCGTGTTCATGGGCAGAGAAAAGGGTGTTGTCGATTTTACTACTCATACTTACCGTTTCGTGAAAAACACACCAAAAGACAAGCTCGCGTTCTTGCTAGCTAAACTCGAACTTGCCTAGATTGGGTTAGTGAAGAATCCCTTGTTCCTTGGTGTACAACAGCTCTTCCATTAGCGTATAAGCGTTTTCATTACCAGGCACATTAAACAGCACCATCAAAATGATCCATTTGAGGTCTTCAAGCTCAAACTCGCTCGTTTCTAGACCCATCACTCGGTCAATCACCATTTCGCGAGTTTCTGTGGTTAACACATTGATTTGCTCAAGAAACAATAAAAACCCTCGGCATTCCAAATCTAAACGCTGCATCTCTTTCGCTGTGTAGATACGAGTTGATGACGAAGCCATGCAAGTCGAGATTGCAGAAGAGGTGTCACTTTGCTGCAATGCGGCAAGCTCTTCTAACCAGACAAGGGCTTTGTAGATATCTTTTTGTTGGAAGCCCGCACGGAGCAACTCTTCTTCCAACTCGTCTTGTTCGACCTGTAACTCTGCATCGCTATGGATGTAGGTTTCGAATAGATACATCAGTATATCCATCATCATAGCTAGCCCCTCCCCTTTCGAATATAGCCACCTGAAACCGCAACGACATGCCCAGAGAGTTCTAACTCTAAGAGCTGCATCATGACTTCCTGGACAGGTATATTGGTCCTGTTTGCAAGAATATCAACCGGTGTAGCTTCACTTCCTACGTTAGCTAACAGCTGAGGAAATGGCAATTCTTCTTCATCATTTAACGTAGAAAATAAATCGGTACTCTGATTAATAGACCAATCAAACAAGGACTGTATTTCATCTAAGACATCTTTCGTCTTTTCTACGAGGCAAGCGCCATGACGTATCAACTGGTTTCCACCGCAGGCATTGGGGGCATTGATTGACGCTGGCAGCGCAAATACTTCTCGACCTTGCTCAAGCGCGTAACGAGCTGTAATTAACGAGCCGCTCTTTTTCGCCGCCTCGACGACCAGTACACCAAGCGATAATCCACTAATAATACGATTACGACGCGGGAAGTTTTCTGGGCGCGGCTTGGCATTAGGCCGAAACTCAGACACCAAAGCCCCGTGTTCAATAACACGTTGCGCTAAACTACGATGACGTGCTGGATAAATATTTGCTAAACCAGATCCTAGCACCGCAATCGTCTTACCACCCGCTTGCAACGCACCATCATGCGCATGACCATCAATGCCTAAAGCGAGACCACTGGTGACAATAAAATCGTGCTGAACAAACTCTGCAGCAAACTGACGTGCATGCTGTAATCCATCAATACTCGCATTTCGACTGCCAACCATCGCGATTTGTGGCTGAGAGAGACAAGTAGGGTTTCCTTGAACAAAAAGTAGAGGTGGCGGTGCAACGATTTGTTTGAGTTGAGGTGGATAACGCGGGTCAGTCAGTGTCAGGATATGATGATTTGTAGAAGCCTCAAACCAACTTAAACAGGCATCAACTTCTTTATCTGTTGAAGCCCAAGCTTGAATTTGCTTAGTTGTTAACCCAAGTTGTTGTAGCTGTTCGGGAGAGAAGTTTACGATGTTACGCGGCGTGTCTCTTGTCAGTAGCTTATTCATTTTGACCCCGCCAATGCCTGGTAAACAACTCAGTTTTAACCAGGCAGCAAGGTCACTGTCGTTATTGCGTGGTTTCATTGGTGGTCGGCTCTTGCGTCAGAGGCGAAACCACAGAGACCTCTTTATTGATGGGTTTAGTGCTGGTTGTGATCAACGCCAAGCTAAAGTACTCATAAGGACGAATGACCAGCAACTCGCCAACCTTGCGTTGAGGTAAGGTTATTTTCTTATCGAGGACACCAAACTCTTTCTTGAACTCATCGCCGTCTTTGTAAACTGGGTGCGCGTCTTCTTTTAAATCAAACACACTGCCTTGCTTCAGATTGTCTGACGTGCCTTTATCAATTACCACGACCTGGTTGGTTGAGCTAAAGCGAATACCTTCGATATTGCCTAGCAACTTTGCAGAGCTGTCTCGTGGCGACGGCAGCGGGTAGAACGTTGTTGTGAAGTCAGTGCTCTCGACTGATTGATTTGGCAACGCGATATCGTTACGCAGGATTTCTTGCAATTGAGAAGTGATCTTCAAACCAGAATAATCGCTCGAAGCTTCAACGAGCTCACCTTTGGCTATCAAACGCAGCGCGGTGATCTCTTTAGACACATCGTCACGCGAAAAGGTTTCTACCGGTCGGTAAATAGCCCAGCCTGTAGCGGTCTGCTTGCCATCGATGTACAGCACATCTTCTGCCGTCAGATACTTACTGCCTTTGCTGCTACCCATCACTTTTGCTGCACTGTTCAACGCATCTTTATCTAGCAACCGATCCGATTTGAGGTACGGCATCACCAAACCTTCCGCGACCGTTGGTACTGCTTTCTTTTCCGTGATGCGTGCTTTCGGGCTAAGCTTCTTAACTGGTTTTAGGCTCAACACGGGCTGACCGTTAATCCACACCAAAGACAGCTTATCTCCGGGATAAATTAAATGAGGGTTGTCGATTTCCGGGTTTACTTGCCATAAACGAGGCCACAACCACGGGCTATCCAAGTACATGGCCGAAATATCCCATAGCGTATCGCCCTTCACGACTACATATGTTTGTGGCGCATCATCTTTAACAGTCAGTGGGTTTGCATCCACATTTGCTACAGCGTTGAAAGAGAAAAGTAACGGCAACGTAACACTGGCAACGTTGCGGAAAATTCGATTCATGACCCTCGTCCTTGGTCTATTAAGCAGGAACCAGAATGGAAATTGGTGCAAGGATGCTGTCATTTAGGCTATAAAATGTCTAGAATTGAGCCAACAAGGTTTGTGCTGTTTCGGCACAGTTCAATATTTCGAGTGAATATGTCTGTATTACAAGTATTAACATTCCCGGATGATCGCCTGCGCACAGTCGCAAAGCCTGTTGAAGCGGTGACGCCTGAGATTCAAAAAATCGTCGATGACATGATTGAAACCATGTACGACGAAGAAGGTATTGGCCTTGCTGCAACGCAGGTTGATATCCACAAACGTATCGTAGTGATTGATATTTCAGAAACTCGCGATGAGCCGATGGTGCTAATCAACCCTGAGATTCTGGAAAAGCGTGGCGAAGATGGCATCGAAGAAGGCTGTCTGTCGGTACCAGGTGCACGCGCACTTGTGCCTCGCGCTGCAGAAGTTACCGTTAAAGCACTGGATCGTGATGGCAAAGAGTTCACCTTTGAAGCCGACGACCTGCTAGCGATTTGTGTTCAACACGAGCTTGATCACCTACAAGGTAAGCTATTCGTGGATTACCTATCGCCACTGAAACGCAAACGCATTCAGGACAAGCTAGCAAAAATCAAACGCTTTAACGAGAAGCAGCAAAACGCTTAATCTCGAACCATACCAATTAGAAGGAAGCCTACCTTGAGTCAGTCTTTACGTATTGTCTTTGCAGGTACTCCGGATTTCGCCGCCCGTCACTTGGCGGCGTTGTTGTCTTCGGAGCATGAAGTCATCGCGGTTTACACAAACCCAGATCGTCCAGCGGGTCGTGGCAAGAAATTGGCTGCGCCACCGGTAAAACAACTGGCACTGGAACACAACATCCCGGTTTACCAACCTGAAAGCTTTAAGTCCGACAAAGCGAAACAAGAACTTGCCGACCTGAACGCCGATCTCATGGTTGTCGTGGCGTACGGTATGCTCCTGCCACAAGCGGTTCTTGATACCCCTAAACTGGGCTGTATCAACGTACATGGTTCTATCCTACCTCGTTGGCGTGGTGCGGCTCCAATCCAACGCTCTATTTGGGCGGGCGATGCAGAAACTGGCGTGACCATCATGCAGATGGACATCGGTCTCGACACTGGTGATATGCTGAAGATTGCAACTCTGCCAATCGAAGCGACAGATACCAGCGCTTCAATGTACGAAAAATTGGCGGAGCTTGGTCCAGAAGCCCTGATTGACTGCCTAGCAGACATTGCTGCGGGTAAAGCAGTGCCAGTGCAGCAAGACGATGAGCTAGCGAACTATGCGAAAAAACTCAGCAAAGAAGAAGCACGCATCAACTGGAACGACGATGCGGCGCACATTGAGCGCTGCGTTCGTGCATTTAACCCATGGCCAATGAGCCACTTTGAGGCGGCAGAAAACAGCATCAAAGTATGGCAAAGCCGTGTGGCAGAGCAAACCAGTGACAAGCCAGCCGGCACCATCGTGCAAGCAGATAAAACCGGTATCTATGTTGCGACAGGTAACGGTGTACTGGTGCTAGAGCAACTGCAAGTTCCTGGCAAAAAAGCCATGTCAGTTCAGGATATTCTGAACTCACGTGCTGCTTGGTTTGAAGTCGGCACTCTGCTGGTTTAAGCCATACTAGGGGTTATTATCCCCAATAATACGAACTTTTAGAGGGCAGAGATGCCCTCCTTTACTTTAAGGTACTCATCATGAATGTTCGCGCTGCGGCTGCTAACGTCCTGTATCTTGTCGTCGACAAGGGCCACTCACTTTCAAGCGCTCTTCCAGCGGCTCAACAAACGGTACGACCTCGTGACCACGCTCTGCTACAAGAGATCTGTTACGGTGCGCTACGTTACCTACCTCGCCTAGAAATGATCGCAAACCAGTTGATGGATAAGCCGCTAAAAGGCAAACAACGTGTATTCCATCACCTAATTCTGGTTGGCATTTACCAACTGAGCTTCATGCGTATTCCTGCGCACGCAGCAGTCGGTGAAACGGTTGAAGGCACTAAAGAGCTGAAAGGTCCTCGTCTGCGTGGTTTGATTAACGCTGTATTGCGTAACTACCAACGCAACCAAGAAGAACTCGACCAAATGGCTGTCAGCAACAACGCTGGCAAGTACGGTCACCCAAGCTGGTTACTAAAACTGCTGCAAGAGGCCTACCCACAGCAATGGGAAAGCATTGTTGAAGCGAATAACCAAAAAGCACCAATGTGGCTGCGTGTGAACCATCAACACCACACTCGTGATGAATACCTTGAGCTGCTCAAAAATGAAAACATTGATAGCACGCCACACACAGAAGCAATGGACGCCATAAAATTGGCCGCACCATGTGACGTGATGAAGCTACCTGGTTTTGATAAAGGTTGGGTTTCGGTACAAGATGCGGCGGCGCAGCTTTCGATCAACTACCTAAAACCACAAGACGGCGAACTGATTTTAGATTGCTGTGCTGCGCCAGGTGGCAAGACTGCGCACATTCTAGAGCGCACGTCGGGTAGTGAAGTGGTCGCGATTGACTGCGACGACACACGCTTGAAACGTGTGCATGAAAACCTGAAGCGTCTCAACCTTCAGGCAAAAGTGGTTTGCGGTGATGCGCGTAATCCACAAGAATGGTGGCAAGGCGAGCAATTTGATCGCATTTTGCTGGATGCCCCATGTTCTGCGACTGGCGTGATTCGTCGTCACCCAGACATCAAATGGCTACGTCGTGCAGACGACATCGCCGCATTAGCAGAGCTACAAAGTGAAATTTTTGATGCCATGTGGACGCAACTGAAACCCGGCGGCACAATGGTTTACGCGACTTGTTCAATCACACCGCAAGAAAACGTGGAGCAAGTAAAAGCGTTTTTAGCACGTACCGCGGATGCGCAACTGCTGGATTCTGATCCCGACCAGCCTGGTCGTCAAATTCTACCAGGCGAAGAAGATATGGATGGTTTCTACTACGCAGTGCTAACTAAAACACACGCGTAACAGCATGCTAAATAGGGCGATTGGAGTGATTTCAATCGCCTTTTTCAGATAACGAGAAAAGAGTATGAAGATCATTATTCTTGGTGCAGGTCAGGTTGGCGGCACACTGGCAGAAAACCTAGTGGGTGAAAACAACGACATCACCATCGTCGACAACAATGCCGACCGACTGCGTGAATTGCAGGACAAATACGACCTGCGTGTGGTCAATGGCCATGCGAGCCACCCCGACGTGCTGCACGAAGCTGGTGCGCAAGACGCCGATATGCTCGTCGCAGTAACCAACACTGATGAAACCAACATGGCCGCCTGTCAGGTCGCGTTCACTCTATTCAACACCCCAAACCGCGTTGCACGTATTCGCTCTCCAGAATACTTGGCAGAAAAAGAAGCCCTGTTTAAATCTGGCGCCATTCCTGTCGATCACCTTATCGCCCCAGAAGAACTCGTTACCAGCTACATCGAACGTCTGATCCAATACCCGGGCGCGCTGCAAGTGGTGAGCTTTGCTGAACAGAAAGTCAGCCTAGTGGCGGTAAAAGCCTACTACGGTGGCCCACTGGTGGGTAATGCGCTGTCTGCTTTGCGTGAGCACATGCCGCACATCGATACCCGTGTGGCGGCGATTTTCCGTCAAGGTCGCCCGATTCGTCCTCAAGGCACCACCATCATTGAAGCCGATGATGAAGTGTTCTTCGTCGCCGCAAGCAACCATATTCGCTCAGTGATGAGTGAACTTCAGCGCCTAGAAAAACCGTACCGCCGCATCATGATTGTTGGCGGGGGTAACATTGGTGCCAGTCTCGCAAAGCGCTTAGAACAAAACTACAGCGTGAAGCTGGTTGAACGTAACTACCAACGTGCAGAAAAACTGTCAGAAGAGCTAGAAAACACCATCGTGTTCTGCGGCGACGCGGCAGACCAAGAGCTTCTCTCGGAAGAGAATATCGACCAAGTCGACGTCTTCATCGCGCTGACCAACGAAGATGAAACCAACATCATGTCTGCGATGTTGGCAAAACGCATGGGTGCGAAAAAAGTAATGGTGCTGATCCAACGTGGCGCTTATGTAGATCTGGTACAAGGCGGCGTAATTGATGTGGCGATCTCACCTCAGCAAGCCACTATTTCAGCCTTGCTAACGCACGTTCGTCGCGCTGATATCGTGAACGTATCCTCACTTCGCCGCGGCGCTGCGGAAGCAATTGAAGCCGTCGCTCACGGTGATGAAAGTACATCCAAAGTGGTTGGACGTGCGATTGGAGATATTAAGCTCCCACCTGGGACCACCATTGGTGCTATCGTTCGTGGCGAAGAAGTCCTTATTGCCCACGACCGTACGGTCATCGAGCAGGATGACCATGTGGTGATGTTTCTGGTCAACAAAAAATACGTATCAGACGTCGAAGCGCTGTTCCAGCCGAGTCCATTCTTCCTCTAGGATTTTCCTATGGTCAACTTACGTCCCGTACTGTTTGTTATCGGGCTGGTTTTATCCAAACTGGCCCTGTTTATGTACGTGCCGACTTTGGTCGCTTTCTTTACCGGTACGGGGGGATTCCTCGATTTCGCCCAAGCCGTTGTGATCACGCACCTTGCCGCCTTCATTTGCCTAACGATCGGTCGAACCGCCAAGTTCAAACTCAGCGTACGCGATATGTTCCTCATCACCAGTTTGGTTTGGACCATCGCCAGTGCGTTTGCCGCCTTGCCGTTTGTGTTCATCAACCACATCAGCTTCACCGACGCCTACTTCGAAACGATGTCGGGTATCACCACGACGGGCTCAACGGTGCTCAGTGGCCTAGACAACATGGCGCCGAGCATCTTGCTGTGGCGCTCTATTTTGCAGTGGCTTGGGGGGATTGGTTTTATCGTAATGGCGGTGGCGGTGCTACCTATGCTCAATGTCGGTGGTATGAAGCTATTCCAAACCGAATCATCCGATTGGTCGGATAAAAGTAGCCCGAGAGCAAAAACGGTCGCCAAAAACATCGTAGCGGTTTATTTGATGCTTACTGGCTTATGCATTGTGGGCTACTTGGTCACCGGCATGAACCTGTTTGAAGCGATCAATCACGCCTTTACCACGCTATCAACGGGCGGATACTCTACATCCGACGGGTCGATGAACCACTTCTCTAATGGCGCACACTGGGTGGCCACTACCTTTATGTTCTTAGGTGGCTTGCCATTTTTGCTCTTCATCGCCGCGTTACGTAAACGCCGTATTGATGTATTGGTTAACGACGCTCAAGTTCGAGGATTCGCGTACCTGTTCGTTTTCTCAAGCTTAGTGATTTCAGCCTGGTTAGTGATTCGAGATGGATACACCATTCTGGATGCGCTGCGAGTGTCGATGTTTAATATCGTCTCTGTCGTCACCACAACCGGCTTTGGCTTAGAGGACTTCACCGCGTGGGGCGCATTACCCACAACTCTTTTTGCCTTCTTAATGATGGCGGGCGCATGTTCGGGGTCAACGTCTGGTGGGATCAAAATCTTCCGTTTCCAAATCGCAATGACACTGCTGAACAAACAGATGATGAAATTGATTCACCCTTCAGGTGTGTTTGTACAGCGCTACAACCAACGCCCAGTGAATGATGACATTGTTCGCTCAGTGGTCGCGTTTGGCTTGATGTTCTTTATCACCATCATCTTTATCGCGGGTTGCTTGAGTGCGCTGGGTTTAGACCCCATCACTAGCATCTCTGGTGCCATCACTGCGGTAGCCAACGTCGGCCCAGGTATGGGAAACGTGATTGGACCGACGGGTAACTTCGCGCCTCTGCCAGATACCGCCAAGTGGCTCCTGAGCTTTGGCATGTTAATGGGCCGCTTGGAAATTCTGACTATTCTTGTACTGTTCTTCCCTGCGTTTTGGCGCCGTTAAGCAAACACAAATAAAAGGTATAACAATGAAAACATGGATTACTCTGGCGACCCTACTTGCCACCTCATCCACATACGCCGCTGAAGTCATCACTTTAGCCGATGGTCGAGAAGTGAAGTTAAACGATGACTTTACTTGGGAATACGTCATGAAAAAACCTGCGCAGCAAGCAACAGAGACGCAAGCGACAATAGGCGCGGTTGAAACGATCGCAGCTCCCGCAATTGCGACAATTCCAGTTGTGACGAAAACTGTTGGCACTACTGTGGTGGTAAACGCCAAAAAGCCAACCATGCAGCTGTCTGACTCTGGTGTCGACGTACTGATTGGCTCCGCGAGCTATCAAGATGGTGAGCTCGTACTGCCAACGTCCATTACCAATCAAAGCTCACAATCGGTGATTCAAGTTGAAGTGGAAGTTCTGGTATTTGATATGTCTGGCCAGCAACTGGCGAAAGAAAAAGTCACAGTTTGGCAATCCATCAAGCGAATGGCGGATACTTACCTGCGACCACAACAAGCAGAACAGGGTAAAAGCATCAAACTGGCAGTGCCGCAGTCTCAGCAATACCAGTTTTCAGCCAAAGTGTTAGAAGTGAAAACTCGTTAATGTGATAACACATGTTTTGTCGAGTTCATATCTATCCGTTAGATAGGCTCGACAAAATAATAAATTGCGAAGAAGTGACACACACAACCCGCTAAAACGAAGCCGTGCCAAATCGCATGATTGAATGGAATACGCTTCGCAACGTAGAAAATCACCCCCAGTGAATACACAATCCCACCAGCTGCGAGTAATGTCAGTCCGCCAATATCCAAGTTGATCGCCAACTGATAAATCACAATCAACGACAGCCAGCCCATGACCAAATACGTCATCAAGGAAAGCTTTTTAAATCGGTAAACAAACGCGACTTTCATGATGATGCCGAGTAGAGCAATGGTCCAGATAACAATCATCAAACCAAACGCGAGCGGCGTACGTAAACTCACCAACAAAAAAGGCGTGTAACTGCCAGCAATGAGCAGATAAATGGCGCAGTGATCGAAAGTTTTTAGCCAGCGTTTGGCGTTGGGGTGCGGAATTGCATGATACAGCGTCGAAGCCAAAAATAGCACGATAATACTCGCGCCGTAGACAGCCATACTGGCCAGCGTCAGCGTATCAGCTTGCTGGTCTATGGCTTTGATTAGCAGCAGTATCAAGCCAACAATACCAAAAATCATCCCAATGCCATGAGTGATGGTATTGGCCAGTTCTTCGCGTTGACTGTATTGAGGTTTCTGCAGTTCAGACATCAATGCGCCTATACTAGAGTTTGAAATTTGCTCTAGTATGGCACATTAGGCTTACACGTGTAAGCTTAAATTAAGACTCATGAACGGCCGTGGTTTGATCGAGATAATTAAGTACAAGTTCGCCCACTTGATCAAGCTTAGTCGTGGCTGGAATGGTCAACTCTCGTTTGAGTTTTCCGCTACCCAGTAAGCTTGCGAGCATGCCACCCTCGCCCTTGCGTGTGCGGTCAACTTCAAACCATAATTTGAGTTCTTGCTCGCTACGATGAGCGACAAATTCTAACTCACGCCACACGCCATGGTATGGCCCGTCAGTCGGCACCATCTCAAATTCTTGCACAAATGGCAGGTCGAACCCTTTTACTTCCTCACACTCCACTTGGCGAATACGCAAACCTTGCGCTTCAAATGCGGATAACACCGCATCCATTAGTGGATCAGGTCGAACGGTGAGGATGTCTTTATCGGTCGGGTCTAAAGCAGCAGCAACGTCCAAGCCGGTTTCGAGCCACACTTTGGCGTCACCAATGGTGACAGGCGTATTCCAAGGCACATCGAGCTGAACATCGAAGGTACGCTCTTCGCCGGAATGGATGGTAAACGCATAAGGGAGGCTCCACTTAGCAAGCACATGAGTCTGAGGTACTCGGCGCATGCTGTGTCCTTCTCGCGCACCACGGTCATCAGGAGCTTCCGCGATATAGCGACAACACAGTTTTAAATCGATGTTGTCGATCGCTTGTTCAGTGGCACCACCATAAACATGGATAGACACATCCACACTTTGACCAGGATATAGCACGTCTTGATTTAGGATTGAGTCGACCTTAGCGCTCCCAATCCCAAAACTGGCAAGTGTCTTCTTCAAAAATGACATAGGCACCTCCTTCGTCGAGATCTCATACTACTACTGCTGATCGAGGGATCAAACAAAAATTGCCTCGATCATCGCGACAAAATGACAAAATCTAAACAATTCAATTGCTCAACTATCGACCAATTATTACAAGGATGCTAATCTTATACGTGATATGCATGCATATCGGTATTCCTGATTCATTAACTGGATTGGCGAGAGCCAGAAGAGTGATTCTTCAATCTTGTTGGAGCCTAGCTCATAATGATTCAGGCCATTACATCGGCAATGGATATGCCTGACAGTTAGGTAAATTAATGCGCCCAACAACAGTCAGGTTCGCACACACTAATACTAGTGCAATGCGCCGCCGCAGTGGCTTTACTACTGCACCAAAGGCAAAGCAAGTTGCGCCAGCAATGACATTGGTTGAGAAGACAGCAATGATGTCGAGTGTTCCGGCCAAAGTTATCAAAGCAGCTTAATCAAAAGCGCGGCGCCAGCTGCGCTTTTTTCTTTGCACGCGACTCAAACCACCTCAACGACTTAGAACAAAACACAGTGAAATAGATAGTTTTTCCTATTTGGTCTTCGCAAAGCAATTTGGTACCTTTACAGCTAATTACACCTATAAATTCTGTGGAGAAAGAAATGAAGTGTCATCGCATTGAAGAGCTGCTTGAGCTACTAGAGCCTGAATGGCATAAAGACCAAGAAATGAACCTACTGCAGTTCATCGTGAAGCTAGCGAAAGAAGCAGGCTACGAAGGTAAGCTAGAAGATCTGACCGACGACGTGCTGATCTACCACCTTAAAATGCGTAACAGCAGCAAAGACGAAATGATCCCAGGTCTTAAGAAAGACCAAGAAGATGATTTTAAAACTGCGATTCTGCGCGCTCGTGGCATCATCAAATAACCGGTTCAACAGCCCAGTATTCTTTAAGCGACTCCCTCAAGTGAGTCGCTTTTTTATAACTAAAATTTTTAGTCCCACAATTGGTTATAACTGTTCAGCCAATTATCAGGTTAACTGTACTGACTTTTGTTGTTAAACGTTGACTGCGTTAAAGAAAAGGAATTGTTATTGATTGTATAATCGCCGTTCATCAGTATTTACTAAAATAATTATGTCCGGTCATGATTTATGATAAGGACGAAGTAGCAATGTCATCGAGCGACATCAATAGAAATGACGCCGTACATTATAAAAGCCTAAGAAGGATGAGTGCATGAGTCAGGATAAGATCGATATCAAAGATGTGACTCCTAAAACCTACAACCCTAAGACTCATAAAGGGAATGGGGATCGGTTCAACCCAAGTAATCGCATCTATGTACGCGAAAGCAAAGGGACTTACCAGAAACTGCGTCGTTACGGTGGTTGGTTCTTACTGCTTCTCTTCGCTTTGATACCGTGGATCCCTTACGGTGAACGTCAAGCGATCTTGCTCGATATTGGCAACCAGCAGTTCAACTTTTTCGGTACCACGTTGTATCCGCAAGATCTTACCCTACTCGCCTTGCTATTTGTGATCGCGGCGTTTGGGTTGTTCTTTATTACCACCTTCTTAGGTCGAGTTTGGTGTGGCTATCTCTGCCCACAAACCGTCTGGACCTTCATGTATATCTGGTTTGAAGAGAAACTGGAAGGCAGCGCCAATAAGCGTCGTAAGCAGGACTCCAATAAGCTGACGGCAAATTTAGCGATGCGCAAAACCATCAAACATATCGCTTGGTTTGCCATTGCACTCGCCACTGGTTTTACTTTTGTTGGCTACTTCGTTCCAATGAAGCAATTGGTTATCGACTTTTTCACTTTTAACGCCAACTTCTGGCCCGTCTTTTGGGTAATGTTCTTTGCCATTTGTACTTATGGTAATGCTGGTTGGATGCGTTCCATCATGTGTATTCACATGTGTCCTTACGCGCGCTTCCAGTCTGCCATGTTTGATAAAGACACCTTCATTGTTGGCTACGATGCAAAACGTGGTGAAAAGCGTGGTCCACGTCCACGCAAAGCCGATCCAAAGCAACTTGGTTTGGGTGATTGTATTGATTGTGATTTGTGTGTACAGGTGTGCCCAACAGGTATCGATATTCGTGACGGCTTACAATATGAATGTATTAACTGTGGTGCCTGTATTGATGCGTGTGACAACACCATGGATCGCATGGGTTACGAAAAAGGCCTAATCAGCTACACCACAGAGCATCGCTTATCGGGTAAGAGTACCAAAGTCATGCGTCCGAAGCTGCTGGGCTATGGAGCTGTACTACTGGTCATGATTGGTCTGTTCTTTGCCCAAATCGCAGCGGTAGACCCAGCAGGCATGAGTGTTATTCGCGACCGTAACCAACTGTTCCGCGTTAATAGCTCGGGCGAAGTAGAAAACACCTACACCCTCAAAGTGATCAACAAAACCCAGCAAGTGCAAGAGTACTCGTTGGATGTTGAAGGGCTATCCGATGTAAGCTGGTATGGTAAGCAGACAATTCAGGTACAGCCAGGTGAGGTATTGAACTTACCAATGAGTCTTGGCGCCGATCCTGACAAGCTAAACTCTGCGATTACGACAATTCAGTTTATACTCACCGATAAGAGCAACGAATTCACCATTGAAGTGGAAAGCCGTTTTATTAAAAAACTATAGCGCTACTTCAGTGACTAACGGAAAAAGGCTCAGTAATGAGCCTTTTTGTTTATATGTCCCAAAGTATGTTTAACTTTGACGCCCTTACCCCAGATTTTATGTGGTACGCGTTAGAAAGCATCGGCGTTCGCGCAGAATCAGGCTTTCTTCCCCTCAATAGCTACGAAAACCGTGTTTATCAATTCACTGACGAAGAGCGTCGTCGTTATGTCGTCAAGTTCTACCGCCCTGAACGTTGGAGCAACGAACAGATCCAAGAGGAGCACGACTTCACTTTAGAACTAATTGGAAACGAAATCCCCGTCGCACCACCTGTGCGCATCAACGATGAAACCCTGCATCACTATCAAGGCTATGCCTTTGCGCTGTTTGAGAGCGTGGGTGGTCGCCAGTACGAGGTTGACAACTTAGATCAGCTCGAAGGTGTAGGGCGCTTCCTTGGTCGCATCCACAAAGTGGGTAGCCGCCAAGCCTTCCAACATCGCCCAACGATTGGATTGCAAGAATACCTGTATCAACCAAGAGAGATTCTGCAAAACGCCAACATGATTCCAATGCACTTGGAGAACAGCTTCTTCAATGACTTGGATATGCTGATCAAATCGATTGAAAGCCACTGGCAAGAAGGCTTCAATACCATTCGGCTGCATGGCGATTGCCACCCAGGCAACATTTTGTGGCGAGATGGCCCTATGTTTGTTGATTTGGATGACGCTCGTAACGGCCCTGCTGTGCAGGACTTATGGATGCTGCTTAATGGTGAGCGCCAAGACAAACTGATGCAGCTAGATATTGTTTTAGAAGCTTATCAAGAGTTTTGCGACTTTAACCCCGCAGAATTGAAACTAATTGAGCCACTTCGCGGTCTACGAATGGTGCACTATATGGCATGGCTAGCAAAACGTTGGCATGACCCTGCGTTTCCTCTCGCTTTTCCATGGTTTAATGAGCCAAAATACTGGGAAGGTCAGGTCCTTGCATTTAAAGAACAGATCGCCGCTCTAGAAGAAGCACCGCTGTCTTTAATGCCTCAATGGTAAGTCAGGCCACAAATTCAAAAATGGAGATATTTCGATGAAAAAACTGTTCGCACTGTTTTCTATGCTGATGCTAAGCCTGTCGGCACATGCTGCGCAATTCAAAGAAGGTGAACATTACAAAGTATTGGATCTTGAGGCATCAAAAAAACCTCTTGTGACGGAGTTTTTCTCTTTCTACTGCCCGCACTGTAATAGCTTTGAACCTGTTATCCAGCAACTGAAAAAGCAGTTGCCAGAAGGCACTAAACTACTAAAAAACCACGTTTCTTTCATGGGTGGCAACATGGGCCCATCAATGAGCAAAGCCTACGCGACCATGGTTGCACTAAAAGTGGAAGACAAAATGGTGCCTGTGATGTTTAACCGCATCCACAATCTAAAGAAAGCGCCACGTAACGATGAAGAGCTTCGCCAAATCTTCCTTGATGAAGGTGTAGACGCGAAGAAATTCGACTCTGCATTCAAAGGCTTTGCGGTTGATTCCATGGTTCGCCGTATGGACAAGCAATTTGAAAACAGCGGTCTAACCGGCGTTCCTGCGGTTATCGTTAACAACAAATACCTAGTTCAAGCACAAAGCATCAAGACAATGGATGAGTACTTCTCTCTGGTGAACTACTTGCTGACACTAAAATAAGCGCATCGATATCAATCAAAAGGGGAGCCCATCGCTCCCCTTTTGTTTATTTGTAAATCTCTTGTAGCAACCGATCTTTTTCTTGCCACACATCACCCAACCATTGCTGAAATTGTCGCTTATAGGGCTTATCGTTAAAGTAATCACCAAGCACTCGTTCATCGACGGGCAACACATTCACACGCACAACAACCTTGCCCATTCGGCCCATTAATAAATCCTTGAATGGCTTATTTGTATTTTCTGGGTACGCCAGAGTCACATCGATAATGTTCTCGAACTGCTCCCCCATTGCCGCTAACGTGTATGCGATCCCGCCCGATTTTGGTTGCAGCAAATATTGGTAGCTCGCCTTGCTCTTACGCTGTTTTTCTTCGGTAAATCGAGTGCCTTCGACATAATTAACCACTGTGGTTGGGGCATTTTTGAACTTGGCGCACGAGCGACGTGTCGTCTCTAAATCTTGACCTCGTTTGTGCGGGTTGCGGATCAGATACTCTCGCGAATAACGACGCATAAATGGCATGTCGAGCGCCCAACACGCCATCCCAATGAAAGGCACATACAACAATTGTTGTTTGAGGAAAAACTTCGGCATAGGAATGCGGTCTTTAAACACGCAGCAAAGCACCACAATATCGGTCCAACTGAGATGATTACTGATCAACAGATACCACCCGTCTTTTTTCAGCGCCTCACCGCCCTGAACATCCCAGTCAACACGGTTAGAAACCGCCAGAATGCCCGCATTAACGGTAGCCCATAACCACATCACCTTGTTGGCACAAGCGGTCGCTTTCGCTTTTAGCTCCACGCTTGGAAGCAATACTTTAAACACAGCGATAATACAAATTGCGATTGAACACAGCGCAGAATTGAGAATCACAAAAGAAGCGTTAAAAAAAAATAACAAATATGCCAACATGATAGTCAAACAACAGTGATAATGTGTGAAGAATAAAACAGCGTGTAATTATACTGCGCCTTTGCCACATTGGAATATGCGTGGGAATGGTCAGATTTGTTACCTCAACCAATATTTGCACCACTCATTCGACAATAAGGAGATAACGAATGAAACCAAGGCTAATTCTCTTGCCTTTGGCCTTTGTCGTCAGTTCTGCTCAGGCTCAACTCGCTGAAACCGCAGGTTTTGGCGGTGAAATTTCGCTGAATGCCGGATTTGTATCATCAGAATCCAACTTCAATACGGAAAATAGTAACACCATCGATTCTCTCGATAAGCGCGCCGATAGTGACAGTTCCGTTATCGCTGCGCCGCTAGGAAGCATTACTTACACTTTTGGTAACCGACTCAATCACCAAGTGTACGCGGGTACCACACGTTCCGATGTCGCGGTTGGTACACTCGCTTTTCAGCTGGGCTATCAACACGAGTTGCCATCCGGCACCGTGCTCGATATTTCCTATCTACCGACCGTGCTCAAAAGCGAAACTTGGCGTAGCCCATATCAAGTCGGAATCGCCCGTCAAGAAACGGATGTGGACGGCAATGCCTATCGCTTTCAAATCAAGGGATTGATTGATAAAAACTTCAACCTTGATCTCGCTTATGCTGATAAAGACATTGAGCAAGAAGAAGTAACGGACCGTTCACTCGCTCGCGATGCGAGCCTTTACTACGTTAAAGGTGACTATCGGATTTCACTTAATCAAACATCCATGTTGCAACCCGCTTTCACCTACATCAATCAAGATGCCGACGGTAAGGCGGAATCATTTGATTCGTACGGGTTTGACATCAGCTGGTTTAAATTTATCAACCGCCATCGATTGGCCCTCACCGCAGGTTATGCATGGAAAGACTATCAAGCCGCTAGCCAAACTTTTGCTAAAACACGAAATGACGACACCGTCAGCCTATTTGCAGCCTATGAATATCAAAACGTATTTGACTGGCAAAACTGGTCGTTCATCTCTTTAGCCGGCTACAGCCAAACGGACTCCAATATCACGTTCTATGATGAGAAAGAGTACCTGTTGTCTCTTGGTCTCAACTACACCTTCTAACGTCCTTCATCGCAACAAGGCACTTACAACACTTGTTGCGGTGATATTTGCACGTATCTATACCGCTTGCGCCGTGAGTTGTTTCAGTAAGCGATCCATCGCTCGATACCCAAGCGCCTCGGCTAAGTGCGCTCGTTCAATCTGCTCCGCCCCATCAAGATCTGCTATCGTTCGTGCTACTTTGATAATGCGATGATACGCGCGAATCGAAAGCCCCAAACGATGCAAAGCGGTTTCAAGAAACTCCGCATCACTTTTGTGTAAGGGGCAAAACGCCTCAATTTCTCGACTGCCTAACAGTGCATTTACCTTACCGCTGCGGTTCAACATATTGGTACGCGCATGATTCACACGTTCTTTAACGATAGCGGTCGGCTCACCGCGATCACCACCTTCTGCTAATGTCCCTTTGGGCAAAGCTGGGATTTCTAAAGACATATCAAAGCGATCTAACAGTGGTCCAGATAATCGACCAAGGTAACGCAAAATAGCTTGTGGATTGGTGCGAGCTTGATTGCCTTCGTAATACCCTGTCGGACTTGGGTTCAGTGCACCAACTAATTGGAAGCGAGCCGGAAAACGTGTTTTACCTTGCGCCCGAGAGATAATGATCTCACCAGATTCGAGCGGTTCGCGTAACGAGTCCAGCACCTTTCGGTCAAATTCGGGCATTTCGTCGAGAAACAACAAGCCGTTGTGGGCTAAAGAGATCTCCCCGGGTCTGGGTACCGAGCCACCGCCAACTAATGCCGCCATTGAACTTGAATGATGCGGCGAACGAAACGGACGCGACTTCCAATTGTGCTCATTAATTTCACTCTGCGTCAGCGACGCCACCGAAGCGGTTTCCATTGCTTCTTCGTCACTCATTTCCGGTAATAAGTCACACAAACGCGAAGCCAACATGGTTTTTCCAGTACCTGGCGGGCCAAGGAAAAGTAAGTTGTGGTTTCCAGCGGCAGCTATCTCCAATGCGCGCTTACCTTGTTGTTGGCCAATAATATCTTGTAAGTCTCGACCATGTTTTTCGACTATTTTGCGCTTAGGCGTTTGAAAAAGATTCAGTCGATGTTGGCCACAAAGCTCAGCACATACTTCCAGTAGAGATTGAGCCGATTTATGTTGTTCTTTCCCCACTAGAGCCGCTTGATCGCCATTCACATGTGGGACCACTAAATGACGCTGAATCTTACTGGCTTCCAACGCAGCAGGCAGCACACCTTTTACAGGTCTTAGACCACCAGATAACGCTAACTCTCCAACAAATTCGTAGTTTTTAAGCTTATCTGTCGCGATTTGCTCCGAAGCGGCCAAAATCCCTAATGCGATAGGAAGATCAAAACGCCCTCCCTCTTTGGGCAAATCTGCTGGAGCTAAATTAACGGTGATCCGCTTAGCTGGAAACTGAAAATTAGAATTAATGATCGCGCTACGAACGCGATCTTTGGACTCTTTTACCGTCGTCTCTGGCAGCCCTACCAAGGTAAACCCGGGCATACCATTGCTAATATGAACTTCTACACTAACCGATGGCGCTTGCACCCCGACGCTTGCTCGACTATGAATGATTGCCAGCCCCATACGTTCCTCAATTTATTGAACACTCTGTAAACAAATGTTTTATCTAGTTGGTTATGTTATATACCGCGTCCCAATTGAGAGTTAATGTGAAAAAAGAATGACTTTTTGCTTGTCATGCAGCGGAATTGTGTGATACCACTAATGACACAAACAATTTCGTAGAACATTACACAACATTTTTTAACGAAAAAAGAACGACAGACAGATGAACCTTTTCGCTCATATCAACGCACTGCTAGCCCTGATTATCGTGGTCATTATTGGCACCGCGCGGGGTATTGTGGGCGAAAGGTAACCACAAATTACAAAAAACCCCCGCACTGAAAAGTCCGGGGGTTTTTTTACAACTACAAGTTGTCATCTGTCTAACCCTCGGACAGTTTAACGGGAAGAATGGGAGTGCACATGAAGTGCAATAAATATGGCAATCGCTACGAGCCACAACGTAGCAAAGGAGGTTTACGATGACTGGTGCACAACTTGTCGTAGCCGCTTTAAGACAGCAAGGCATCGAAACCGTTTTTGGCTACCCTGGCGGGGCCATCATGCCAATCTACGATGCTTTGTATGACGGAGGGGTGGAGCACATCCTATGCCGTCATGAGCAAGGGGCCGCCATGGCCGCCATCGGTATGGCTCGTTCCACACAAGACGTTGCCGTATGCATGGCAACTTCCGGCCCAGGGGCCACTAACCTTGTTACCGGCCTTGCCGACGCTTTCCTTGACTCCGTACCTCTAGTTGCCATCACAGGCCAGGTTGCTAGCTCTCATATCGGTACCGATGCATTCCAAGAAATGGATGTGATCGGAATGTCCCTAGCCTGTACCAAGCACAGCTATCTCGTGACCGAAATTGAAGACCTAGCGCCCACGCTAGCCGAAGCCTTTGAAGTGGCCAAAACGGGTCGTCCTGGCCCTGTGATTGTTGATATCGCCAAAGACGTTCAACTGGCTCAAACCCCAACAGATCTACTGCCTCCATACGTTGCACCTGCAATCGAAGATGTCAGCGCTGAAGACATTAAGCGCGCACAAGATGTACTGGCAGCCTCAACTCGCCCAGTGTTGTATGTTGGTGGTGGCGTGCAACTCGCGAAAGCAACCGATGCAGTACGCGAATTCCTTCGCTTAAACCCAATGCCAGCAGTTAGCACACTAAAAGGCCTCGGTACCATTGAACGCCATGACCCTCACTATCTTGGTATGTTGGGCATGCACGGCACCAAAGCCGCTAACCTAGTGGTTCAAGAAGCCGATCTATTGATCGTGGTTGGCGCACGCTTTGATGACCGTGTGACGGGTAAGCTCGACACGTTTGCACCAAATGCGAAAGTGATTCACATCGACATTGATGCCGCAGAAATTCATAAACTGCGCCACGCCAACGCACCATTGCGTGGCGACATCAACACCATTCTTCCTCAGCTAGAGCTGACTCAAGATATCTCACCGTGGGTACATCACAGTGAAAGTCTGCGCAGCGGCTTTAAGTGGCGTTACGACCATCCGGGCGAGTTAATCTACGCACCGCTATTGCTTAAACAACTGTCAGACATGATGCCAGACAGCTCAATTGTCTCGACTGATGTCGGTCAGCACCAGATGTGGGCAGCGCAACATATCCAGCCACGCGAACCACAAAATTTCATCACTTCTGCTGGCCTTGGCACCATGGGCTTTGGCTTGCCAGCAGCGATGGGTGCAGCAGTCGCACGTCCTGATGATCAGTCTATCCTTATTACAGGTGACGGTTCATTTATGATGAACGTGCAGGAATTGGGCACGCTGAAGCGTCGTCAGATTCCAGTGAAGATTGTCCTTCTTAATAACCAACGTCTTGGCATGGTTCGCCAATGGCAGTCGCTGTTTTTCGACGGTCGCCACAGTGAAACCATTCTTGATGACAACCCAGACTTCGTGATGCTTGCCAAAGCGTTCGATATCCCGGGCAAAACCATCACCAAGAAAGAAGAAGTCGAACCTGCTCTCAAAGAGATGCTAGCGAGTGAAACTTCTTACATGCTTCACGTTTTGATTGATGAAGAAGAAAACGTGTGGCCATTGGTGCCACCTGGCGCATCAAACAGTGATATGTTGGAAAATACATAGGAGACAATCGCATGGACAGATATTTACTCGACATCAAAGCCGATGATAAACCGGTACTGTTGGAGCGCGTTCTACGTGTGATTCGTCACCGAGGCTTCGTGATCAAACAAGTCGCTGCTACGCAAAACCATGAAAGTAAAGTAGCCAGCGTCGAGATCATTGTCGACAGCGATCGACCAATCTCGTTTTTGATCAATCAAATAGAGAAGTTGTGGGACGTTCGTAAGGTTGAGGTGCTAAAAATCCGCAACGATGAACTGCCAAATCACAACTTACAACAACACGTAAGTGCATAAGGAAGGCAACAAATGGCAACGAAAACTGCAGATTTCATTTGGTTTAATGGTGAGATGGTTCCATGGGCAGAGGCGAACGTGCACGTTCTAACTCACGCAATGCATTATGGTACATCCGTGTTTGAAGGCGTGCGCTGTTATAACACACCAAAAGGCCCAATTGTCTTCCGTCACCGTGAGCATGCACAACGTTTAAAAGATTCCGCCAAGATTTACCGTTTCCCGATCCCTTTTTCTGTAGAAGAAATCATGGAAGCGACCCGCGAAACACTGCGCCAAAACAAACTCGATAGCGCCTACATTCGCCCATTAGGTTTTGTCGGTAATGTCGGTTTGGGCGTGTGTCCACCAGTTGGCACTGAAATGGATCTAATCATTGCGGCATTCCCTTGGGGCTCTTACTTAGGCGAAGAAGCGCTAGAAAAAGGCGTGGATGCGATGATCTCAAGCTGGAACCGCGCGGCACCAAACACCATCCCGACAGCAGCCAAGGCCGGCGGTAACTACCTATCTTCACTACTGGTTGGTGGTGAAGCGCGTCGTCACGGTTACGACGAAGGTATCGCACTGAGCGTTGATGGTTACCTGTCAGAAGGGGCTGGCGAAAACATCTTCGTTATCAAAGATGGCGTGATCACCACACCACCAGCAACCAGCGCGATTCTGCCGGGCATTACTCGTGATTCGATCATGACTATTGCACGCGATAAAGGTTATGAAGTGCGTGAAGCCAATATTGCACGTGAAGCGCTTTACCTTGCCGATGAAGTCTTCATGACAGGTACTGCAGCTGAAATTGTGCCAGTGGCAACCATCGACAAAATTGAAGTGGGCACAGGTAAACGCGGCCCAATCACTAAAGAACTACAAGCAGCCTACTTTGGCCTATTTGACGGCACCACGGAAGATAAGTGGGGCTGGTTAGACTATGTGTACCCAGAACAGAAGTAAGAAGGATTTAAGAAATGCCAAAATATAGATCAGCAACCACAACACATGGTCGTAACATGGCGGGTGCACGAGCACTATGGCGTGCAACGGGTGTGAAAGAAGAAGACTTCGGTAAACCAATCATTGCCGTCGTAAACTCGTTTACTCAATTTGTTCCGGGTCACGTACACCTAAAAGACATGGGTCAGCTTGTCGCACGTGAAATCGAAAAAGCCGGCGGCATCGCAAAAGAATTCAACACCATCGCGGTTGATGATGGTATTGCAATGGGTCACGGCGGCATGCTGTACTCACTGCCTTCACGCGAACTAATCGCAGACTCAGTAGAATACATGGTCAACGCGCATTGTGCTGATGCCATGGTATGTATCTCTAACTGTGACAAAATCACTCCGGGAATGTTGATGGCATCCATGCGTCTCAACATCCCAGTTATCTTTGTTTCTGGTGGCCCGATGGAAGCGGGTAAAACCAAGCTTTCTGATCAGATCATCAAACTAGACCTTGTTGATGCAATGATCCAAGGCGCGGATCCAAAAGTATCTGATGAGCAAAGCGAGCAGATCGAACGCAGCGCGTGTCCAACCTGTGGATCGTGTTCAGGCATGTTCACGGCAAACTCGATGAACTGTCTAACGGAAGCGCTGGGTCTTTCTCAGCCGGGCAACGGTTCTATGCTGGCGACTCACGCTGATCGTGAACAACTATTCCTTAACGCGGGCCGACGCATTGTTGAACTGACTCGCCGTTACTACGAGCAAGATGACGAATCCGCGTTGCCACGCAACATCGCAACTTATGATGCCTTCGAAAATGCAATGGCACTGGATATTGCCATGGGTGGTTCAACCAACACCATTTTGCACCTGTTAGCTGCAGCGCAAGAAGGTGAAGTGGATTTCGATATGGAAGATATCGATCGCCTATCACGTCAAGTACCACACCTATGTAAAGTGGCACCATCTACCCAGAAATATCACATGGAAGACGTACACCGCGCAGGTGGCGTAATGGCGATTCTTGGTGAATTGGATCGTGCTGGTCTACTGCACAATGATGCTCGCACCGTACTGGGTCTTTCAATGAAAGAGCAGTTGGCAAAATACGACATCATCCAAACGGAAGACGAAGAAGTACTTAAGTTCTACCGTGCCGGTCCAGCTGGTATTCGTACCACCCAAGCGTTCTCGCAAGATTGTCGTTGGGATCGCCTTGATGACGACCGTGCAGAAGGTTGTATTCGCGCGAAAGACAACGCCTTCAGCCAAGAAGGTGGCCTGGCCGTTCTATCAGGCAACATCGCATTAGATGGTTGTATCGTTAAGACTGCTGGTGTGGATGAGAGCATTCATAAATTCACTGGCCCAGCCGTGGTATTTGAAAGCCAAGAAGACGCCGTAGAAGGCATCTTGGGTGGCAAAGTAAAAGCAGGCGACGTGGTTGTTATCCGTTACGAAGGCCCTAAAGGTGGTCCGGGCATGCAAGAAATGCTTTACCCAACCACTTACCTAAAATCGATGGGCCTTGGTAAAGAGTGTGCGTTATTAACAGATGGCCGCTTCTCTGGAGGTACATCAGGACTCTCTATCGGCCATGCTTCTCCTGAAGCCGCTAACGGCGGTGCTATTGGACTGGTGAAACCGGGCGATATGATCGCGATTGATATTCCGAACCGTTCAATTTCACTCGAAGTGTCTGAACAAGAACTTGCAGAGCGCCGTGCAAAACAAGACGAACTTGGCTGGAAACCTGTTGATCGTCAAAGAGAAGTTTCCTTTGCACTTAAAGCGTACGCGAGCATGGCCACCAGTGCTGACAAGGGTGCAGTACGAGACAAGTCGAAGCTAGAGGGCTAGCAATGATGGAATCTCAACCCGAAAAGAAAGTAAATCAAACTGGCGCAGACTATCTGCGCCAAATCCTCCGCGCTCCGGTGTATGAAGTCGCAACAGTAACACCACTGCAAGAAATGCCTCGTTTATCTGCACGTATTGGTAACAATGTGCAAATCAAGCGCGAAGATCGCCAACCTGTGCACTCATTTAAATTACGCGGTGCGTACAACATGGTGGCAAGCCTAACTGAAGCACAGAAAGCCGCGGGGGTGATTGCAGCATCGGCAGGTAACCACGCTCAAGGCATGGCGCTGTCTGGCACTAAGCTAGGCATCAAAACCACCATCGTGATGCCAAAGACCACGCCGGATATCAAAGTCGACGCCGTACGCAGCTTTGGTGGCAATGTGGTGCTGCACGGCAGCAACTTTGATGAAGCAAAAGCAGAAGCCGAACGTTTGTCAGAGCAATATGGCTATACTTTTGTTCCACCCTTTGATCACCCACTGGTCATCGCAGGTCAAGGCACCATCGGTATGGAAATGCTGCAGCAAAATGGTCACCTTGATTACATCTTTGTTCCTGTCGGTGGCGGCGGTTTGGCCGCTGGTGTTGCGGTACTTGTGAAGCAACTCATGCCAGAAATCAAAGTGATTGCGGTCGAGCCAGAAGATTCTTCATGCCTCAAAGCGGCATTGGATGCAGGTGAACCAGTAGTATTAGACCAGGTCAGCATGTTTGCCGATGGCGTCGCTGTAAAACGCATTGGTGAAGAGACGTTTCGTCTGTGCCAAAAGTACATTGATGGCCACATTGCGGTCTCTAGTGATGAAATCTGCGCAGCTGTGAAAGACATCTTTGAAGATACTCGCGCCATTGCTGAGCCTTCGGGGGCGCTTGCTCTGGCGGGGCTGAAGAAATTTGCTGAACAGAACAAGCTGAAAGACAAAAACCTAGGCACGGTACTGTCTGGCGCAAACACCAACTTCCACGGGTTACGCTACGTGTCAGAACGTTGCGAGTTAGGTGAAAAACGTGAAGGTTTATTGGCAGTGACGATCCCTGAACGCCAAGGAGCGTTCTTTGAGTTCTGTAACTTGATTGGCGGCCGTGCAGTTACGGAGTTTAACTATCGTTATAACGATGACGAACTCGCTAATATCTTTGTCGGTGTCCGTCTGCAAGGCGGTCAAGAAGAGTTGGAAAACATCATTCACGATCTACGTGAAGGTGGCTATCCGGTGGTTGACCTTTCTGACGATGAAATGGCGAAGCTACACGTTCGCTACATGATCGGCGGGAAGCCATCGAAGCAACTCAAAGAGCGACTCTACAGCTTTGAATTTCCAGAGTACCCAGGTGCCTTGCTGAAATTCTTAAGCACTCTTGGTACCCATTGGAATATTAGCTTGTTCAACTACCGTAACCACGGCGCAGACTACGGACGCGTTTTATGTGGTTTCGAGTTAGATGAAGGAGATTTAGCTCAGTTTTCGGCACATTTGCGCGAACTTGGCTATCAATGCAAAGACGAAACAGACAACCCGTCTTACAAGTTCTTCCTGTCATAAAACGCCACGCTCCAAACATATCAAATAAAACACCTCGCTATTGCGAGGTGTTTTTTTATGACTGTAACCAATCTTGATGTAGTTGATTAGGCGATCCTAGGTAATCCACCATCCATTGGATCAATTTATGATTATCATCTTTGCGCCAGACCAAGCAACAATGACTGAGCGGCTTATCATCTGGCATCACCTTCTCCACCAGCACACCATCATTGATCAGTGGCGTTGCAATATGACGTGGCATATAACCCACGCCAACTCCATTTTTCAAACATTCAATTGCACTGTACCAGTTGGGTAGTAACAATCGGCGTTGTTGAGGGTAATGGCCAGTATGGCGCTTTGGCAGCACGTTCGAAGTATCATCAAGGCAGATCGCCGGAAATTGACTCACAAACTCTTCAGTAAGCACTTGTTGGCGAACACAGGGATGAGCGGGAGACATTACAAATGCCCAATCCAATACGCCCATATCTTTGACTTCAAAATCTCCACCAACGGGAACCGCAGATGTCGCGCCAACGACAATATCAGCACGACCTTGTGCTATGGCTTCCCAAGAACCATTGAAGACTTCCATATTGATCTGCAATTCAGCAAATTCAAACTCGCGATAAAAGTCTTCCACCAAAGGTTTGAGTTTTTCTAACTTCACCACGTTATCTAAGGTCAGCTTTAACGTGCTCTTCCATCCCTGAGCTGCTCGGCGTGTTTGTGCTTTCACCTCTTCCATTTGACGCAGCAAAGAGCGAGCCTCAGCCATAAAAAGCTCACCTGCTGGAGTTAACTCCACTTTCCTCGGTAAGCGTCGAAACAGCACCACATCTAAATCTTGCTCGACCTGCCTTACTCCATAACTGATGGCTGAAGGGACTTTATGCAGCACCTCAGCCGCAGCGGTGAAACTGCCTAAACGGGCAACCGTATCCAGCATTTCCAGAGACGCTTTAGAGAACATTATTTGACCTTTCAAAAAATTTGATTGATAACCAACAATTTTAGCGTTTTATTTTATCAAAATCGAAAAATAGAATAATAAGGTAAATAAATCAGGGTTGGCGCCAACTGATGTTGATTAAAAAATGATTAAATAATTTGACTGGTTGAATCATGAAAATATCAAAACTACAGCTCATTTATCTGGCAGCATTATCGATGCTTGGCTTCGTTGCTACCGATATGTATCTGCCAGCATTCAAAGCGATGGAAATCGACTTTGCAACAGGCCCTGAGCAAATAGCGCTCTCTTTAACGGTATTCCTAGTTGGTATGGCGGTTGGCCAGCTAATGTGGGGATTGGCATCCGATAAATTTGGCCACCGCAATACACTCGCGGCCGGGTTAGTGCTGTTTACTATCGCGTCATTCGGTTTGGCTTTCTGTGACCAAGTATGGCAACTACTGACACTGCGCTTTATCCAAGCTATCGGTGTATGTGCACCAGCCGTGATCTGGCAAGCCATGGTCATTAAACGCTACTCAAGCAGCAGTCAGCAAATTTTCGCAACGATCATGCCGTTAGTCGCGCTATCACCAGCGCTAGCACCTCAATTAGGGGTAGTATTGGCAGATAACTTCGGCTGGCACAGTATCTTTATTACGCTAACACTAGTTGGTGTCTTCTTGGTCTTTGCGACAATGGCCCAAAAAGACGAGAAAGCAGAAATCAAACAAACCAGTATTTCTGCCGACATCAAAGCGCTGCTGAGTTCTAAAAAATACCTTGGCAACGTATTTATGTTTGCGACGGCTTCGGCTGCATTCTTTGCTTACCTAACTGGTATGCCAGAAATCATGGCGCAACTAGGCTATGAAGCAAAAGATATTGGTTTGAGCTTTATCCCACAAACTATCGCGTTTATGGCTGGTGGTTACTTGGGTAAAGTCGGCGTTCGTAAATTTGGTGATGAAAAAGTTCTACGTCAATTGATTGGACTATTTAGTGTCGCGGCAATAATGATATTCATTGCCTCACAATGGGAACTGTCTTCTATCTGGCCAATTCTAGCGCCTTTCTGTTTAATTGCGGTAGCCAATGGTGCGCTATACCCAATCGTAGTAAACCGCGCGTTGGCAAGTGCTAAGCAAAGCCCTGCAACAGCTGCAGGCCTGCAAAACAGCTTACAAATTACTGTGAGCAGTCTATCAAGCGCATTAGTTGCTGCAATGGCAAGCCAAGCTCAAATGGTAACGGGCGTTGCAATCATCATCTGTATGGGTGGTCTTTGGATGGGTTACATCTTATCTAACCGTGAATTGTCTCAGCACTTCACGACTCCAGACAATGCTCGTGTAGTGAGTGAAGACGAACTTTAATTGTTCATATAATAAAAAAGAGCCGCGTAATGCGGCTCTTTTTGTTTATAAGCTTTTCAACCCCCACTTCTTGGCAGTCAGCTTGAAAAAGCCTTGGGTCTTTTTCAGCTCAACCCAATGGTTGATGTAATTAATCCATACTTGATCGTCTTGCGGCAACAGCATCGCAATTGGTGTCGGTTTACGCGGAGCGGTCACTGGTACTATCGCCAGTTGTTTAAACTTGTCCACCAACGTCGCTGCTTCCACATTGGACGTCACCGATACATCGGCCCTGCGAGCTAGTAATTCTTGGAAGTCGCGCGCTGGCGCTTCAATCACAATGTGTTGAGCCAGCGGGAAAAACTCTTTCACCATTTTTTCTTGCACCGTTCCTAGTGTCGCCGCGACTTTCACATCAGGCGTATTAAAATCTGCCCAATCAGAGAATTTGGCGAGATCTTTCTTTTGCACAACAGGTACAAAGGCAAGGTAGAAATACGGTTGGCTGTATCCAGCGACTTTCGCGCGCGACATATTCAGGGACGCGCTGCCAGTAATATCGTATTTGTTGGCGGTAATGCCATTAACTAGCGTCTTCCAATCCGTGGGAACATACTCCACTTTTACACCGAGATCTTTGGCAAGCTCTGTTGTTACGTCGATATCGAAGCCACGATAACTGTTTGTCGCGGGGTCTTTCATCGTCATCGGATTCCAATCTCCCGTCGTTCCAACTCGGAGTACGCCATTGTTTAAAATGGATTGAAGACGGCTTTCAGCGTGAGCGACTTGAGTCGAAGCAAGCAAACACATTCCTAGCGCTAGTAAAATCTTTTTCATTTTTATTCCCTTAAAAATAATGACCTTATACGGTTTAATGATTAACCTTTATTAAAGCTCTATTGATAACATAGCAGCAACAATGGAAGTTTTTTAGTTAATTCAGGGAGTAAATGTGACCTTTCGAACTCTATGGCTGATTTCGCTGCTGTTGCTCACAGGTTGCTCAGATTATCAATGGGGCTGGTATGTGCTCGATCCCTCTACGGAGCAAGGACTCACCAATCTGAAGTTTTTAATCGCCGGATTTAGTGACACCATCCAAGTATCACTCCTCAGTATGTTATTTGCCATGACCTTAGGTTTAATCATCGCCCTACCGGCTCTGTCGAACTCTCCCTACTTGAAGTGGATCAACCGAATTTATGTCGAGGTAGTCCGCTCAGTGCCTGTTTTAGTCTTACTACTTTGGGTGTATTACGGCATGCCAACGCTATTGGATGTCTCACTCAATCACTTTTGGGCGGGTGTTATTGCACTGACCATTGCTGAGAGTGCGTTTATGGCGGAGGTGTTTCGCGGCGGAATCCAAGCCATCAGTCGTGGCCAGCATGAAGCGGCTGAATCTTTGGGCTTAAGCTATTGGCAAAAGATGCGCTTGGTAATTCTTCCTCAAGCGTTTCGGCAAATTCTCCCACCATTGGGCAATCAATTTGTCTACATCCTCAAGATGAGCTCTTTAGTCAGTGTGATTGGTTTAAGCGATCTCACTCGCCGTGCCAATGAGCTGGTGGTGAATGAGTACTTACCCCTAGAGATTTATACCTTCCTCGTTTTGGAGTACTTGTTGCTCATTCTATTCGTATCCCAAGCCGTTCGTTGGCTCGAAAAACGCATCGCCATTCCCAGTTACTAACGATGAAGCCTTTAGCTAGAAACAACAAAGCCGCTCTTGTTGAGCGGCTTTGACAATATATCTACAGAGTGTAGGTACTGCTTATTTCTGTTTTACAGGGCGTTGCCAGCCATTAATTTTGCGCTCTTTGACGCGAGTAATCACTAACTCGCCTTCTTCAACATCTTTTGTCAGCGTCGTGCCTGCACCGATGGTTGCGCCATCAGCGATAGTGACGGGAGCCACCAGCTGGCTATCAGAACCAACAAATACATCATTACCGATGATGGTTTTAAACTTGTTCGCACCATCGTAGTTACAAGTAATCGTACCGGCACCGATGTTCGTACGTTGACCGATTTCAGCATCACCAAGGTAAGTTAGATGGTTCGCTTTTGAGCCTTCTCCGATACGCGCATTTTTCACTTCTACGAAGTTACCCACATGGGAATCGTTACGCATCTCAGCACCAGGACGAAGGCGAGTAAATGGACCAACGGTACATTCTTCACCAACCGTTGCACCTTCAATCACACTGTAAGGGCGAATGATGGTGTTGTCGTCGATTTCGCAATCTTTCAGTACACAACCCGCACCTATAACCACGTTATCACCGAGTGATACTTTACCTTCAATGATAACATTCACGTCAATTTCACAGTCCATACCGCACTGCAACTCACCACGCAAATCAAAGCGTGCTGGATCGCGTAGCATCACACCTTGCTCTAGTAGCTTCTGAGCTTGCATTGATTGGAAAGCACGCTCTAAACGAGCAAGCTGTGCGCGGTCGTTGACCCCTTCCACCTCAATGGCATTGACTGGGTGTACAGCTTCAACGGCGCGACCTTCATCGTGTGCGGCTGCAATAACGTCAGTTAGGTAGTACTCGCCTTGCGCGTTGTTATTGTTTAAGCCAGACAACCAACGCTTGAGATCCCCACCAGTAGCAACCATCACGCCCGTGTTGATCTCTTTAATTTGTTTTTGTTCTTCCGTTGCGTCTTTTTGCTCAACGATCGCAACAACAGGACCATTTTTACGAATAATACGACCATAACCTGTTGGGTTATCAAGCATCACTGTAAGCAGTGCAATACCACCAGTTGGTTGAGCATCCAACAAGTTCTCGATGGTTTCAGCTGAGATTAATGGCACATCACCATAAAGCACGAGGATTTTCTCATCGTCTTCGAAGCGAGGAGATGCTTGGTCAACTGCATGGCCAGTTCCCAACTGATCCGCTTGCAGCACCCAGTTTACTGGCTCTTCAGCAAGAGTGGTTTGCATTTGATCACCACCGTGACCAAATACTAAGTGAATATTTTGTGCACCAAGACCAGTACATGTATCAATCACATGTTTTGCCATTGGCTTCCCTGCCAAAGTGTGTAGCACTTTAGGCATGTTCGAATGCATACGGGTACCTTTACCCGCAGCAAGAATCACAGCACTGAATTTCATTGATAACCTATTGACGTTTTATGTTAATTGGCCGTTATTTTAAACAGCTCTTTTAAAATAGTTAATGGAGTAAGGTAAATTTCCAACTAAAATTAATCAAAAAGGCGACCATTTGGCCGCCTTTTGTCATGCAACGTTGCTAATTGAGCTTAGCGACGCTTTTTTGTCAGCTCGATAACTCGTAGCTGAGCAATGGCTTTAGCCAGTTCACTGGCCGCTTGTGCGAAGTCCATGTCACCATGCTGATTCTGGATTTGCTCCTCAGCGCGGCGCTTGGCTTCTTCTGCCTTCGCTGCGTCTAGCTCTTCACCACGGATAGCGGTATCAGCCAGTACAGTCGCTGTACCAGGCTGAATCTCTACCATACCACCAGAAACATAAATGATTTCTTCGTGGCCGTGCTGTTTCACAATACGCACCATACCAGGCTTGATAGCGGTCAGCAGCGGTGTGTGACCATGGAAAATACCAAGTTCACCTTCGCTACCGGTCACCTGAAACGTTTCAACACGACCAGAGAAGATTTTCTTCTCAGCGCTTACTACGTCTAGGTGAAAGGTTATTGCTGCCATATCGCCTCCTAGTTAGCCTTATAGCTTCTTCGCATTCTCAATAGCATCGTCGATGCTACCGCAGTACATGAATGCCTGCTCAGGAATGTCGTCGTATTCACCAGCTAGTAGACCTTTAAAGCCACGTAGAGTCTCTTTTAGAGGTACGTAAATACCAGGGTCACCTGTAAATACTTCTGCTACGTGGTAAGGCTGAGTTAGGAAACGCTCAATCTTACGTGCACGAGATACAACTTGCTTATCTTCTTCAGATAGCTCGTCCATACCTAGGATAGCAATGATGTCTTTCAGCTCTTTGTAGCGCTGAAGTGTCTGCTGAACGCCACGAGCAACTTCGTAGTGATCTTGACCAACTACTAGTGGATCAAGCATACGAGATGTTGAATCTAGTGGGTCGATCGCAGGGTATAGACCCATAGCAGCGATGTTACGGTTAAGTACAACCGTTGCATCCAAGTGCGCGAACGTGGTTGCTGGAGACGGGTCAGTCAAGTCATCCGCAGGTACGTATACCGCCTGTACAGACGTGATAGAACCTGATTTCGTTGACGTGATACGCTCCTGAAGTACACCCATCTCTTCTGCAAGAGTTGGCTGGTAACCTACCGCAGAAGGCATACGACCTAGCAGTGCCGATACCTCTGTACCTGCAAGTGTGTAACGGTAGATGTTATCAATAAACAGTAGTACGTCACGACCTTCGTCACGGAAACGTTCTGCCATTGTTAGACCAGTCAGTGCAACACGTAGACGGTTACCTGGTGGCTCGTTCATCTGACCGTAAACCATCGCTACTTTCGATTCTTCAGGCTTCTCAACGTTTACAACGCCCGCTTCCTGCATCTCGTAGTAGAAATCGTTACCTTCACGAGTACGCTCACCAACACCCGCAAATACGGATAGACCTGAGTGCTGTAGTGCGATGTTGTTGATAAGTTCCATCATGTTAACGGTCTTACCTACACCTGCACCACCGAATAGACCGATTTTACCACCCTTAGCGAATGGACAAATTAGGTCGATTACTTTAACGCCCGTTTCTAGAAGTGCGATCTCGTTTGATTGTTCTTCGTAGCTTGGTGCGCTGCGGTGGATAGAGTAAACCTCTTCCGCGCCCACTTCACCACGCTCATCAATCGCGTCACCTAGGACGTTCATGATACGACCTAGAGTTTTAGTACCGACTGGTACTGAAATTGGAGCGCCAGTGTTAACCACTTCAACTCCACGACGTAAACCATCAGAGCTACCCATTACGATACAACGAACTACGCCACCGCCTAGCTGTTGTTGAACTTCAAGAACTAGACGCTCTTTTGAGTCCGTTACGTTTAGAGCGTCATATACACTAGGTACATTGCTCTGTGGGAACTCTACGTCGACTACCGCACCGATGATCTGTACGATCTTACCTGTAGCCATCGTTAATCCTCTAAACTATTTCGTTTTACCTAAGCTTAAACCGCAGCTGCACCACCAACGATTTCCGATAGTTCTTGTGTGATCGCAGCCTGACGGGCTTTGTTGTACACAAGTTCCAAATCGTCAATCAAGTTGGTTGCGTTATCCGTTGCAGCCTTCATCGCAATCATTCGAGCCGCTTGTTCACAAGCAAGGTTCTCAACCACACCTTGGTATACCTGAGACTCTACGTAACGCACTAGTAGCGTATCCAGTAGAGGTTTTGGCTCAGGCTCATAGATGTAGTCCCATGAGTGCTCACGCTGCATCTCTTCGCTGTCCGATTTAGGCAAAGGTAGCAATTGATCGATCGTTGGTTGCTGAACCATAGTATTCACAAACTTGTTGAATACTACGTATAGACGGTCCAGTTCACCTTCATCGTATTTCTTCAGCATTACGCCAACAGAACCGATTAGGTCTTCTAAGCTTGGGTTATCACCCAGGCCAGAAACCTGTGCCGCAACTTTTGCGCCACCATGTTTAAAGAAAGCTGTTGCTTTTGAGCCAACAACGGCAAGCTCAATCTCAGCACCTTTCTCTCTCCATGCTTGCATGTCTGTAACGGCTTTTTTGAACACGTTAATGTTCAAACCACCACACAGACCACGGTCTGTCGAAACGATGATGTAACCAACACGTTTAGCTTCACGCTCTTCTAGGTACGGATGACGGTACTCTAGGTTTGCGTTAGCCACATGACCGATCACTTTACGCATTGTTTCAGCGTATGGACGAGAAGCTTCCATTGCATCTTGAGAACGACGCATTTTTGAAGCTGCTACCATTTCCATCGCTTTCGTAATTTTCTGCGTGCTTTTAACACTACCGATTTTATTACGTATCTCTTTTGCGCCGGCCATCGTTACTCTCCGTTAGTTGGTGGCAGAAACTGCCACCGACCTAATTACCAAGTTTGGGTTGCTTTGAAGTCGTCAGTCAGTTTCTTCAACTGAGCTTCGATTTCATCGTTGTAAGCGCCAGACTTGTCGATCTCAGCTGCTAGTTCAGCGTATTGACCGCGAGCGTACGATAGTAGAGCCGCCTCGAAATCTAGAACTTTGTTAAGTTCTACATCATCAAGGTAACCGCGCTCTGCCGCGAAGATAGTTAGAGCTTGGTCAAATACAGACATTGGAGCGTACTGCTTCTGCTTCATTAGTTCTGTTACTTTTTGACCATGGTCTAGCTGTTTCTTCGTTGCTTCATCAAGGTCAGAAGAGAACTGAGCAAATGCAGCTAGTTCGCGGTACGCAGCTAGTGCTGTACGGATACCACCTGATAGTTTCTTGATGATTTTCGTCTGAGCTGAACCACCTACACGAGATACTGAGATACCTGGGTCAACAGCTGGACGAACACCGGCGTTGAATAGCTCAGTTTGTAGGAAGATCTGACCATCGGTAATCGAGATTACGTTAGTCGGTACGAATGCTGAAACGTCACCTGCTTGAGTTTCGATGATAGGAAGAGCAGTCAATGAACCAGTCTTACCTTTCACTTCACCGTTAGTGAAACGTTCTACGTACTCTTCGTTTACACGAGCTGCACGCTCTAGTAGACGCGAGTGTAAGTAGAATACGTCACCTGGGAATGCCTCACGGCCTGGTGGACGTTTAAGTAGTAGAGAGATCTGACGGTAAGCTACCGCTTGCTTAGATAGGTCATCGTAAACAATCAGTGCGTCTTCACCGCGATCGCGGAAGTATTCACCCATCGCACAACCTGCGTATGGCGCTAGGTATTGCAGCGCTGCAGATTCAGAAGCTGATGCAACTACAACGATCGTGTTTTGTAGTGCGCCGTGCTCTTCTAGTTTGCGAACTACGTTAGCGATAGTCGATGCTTTCTGACCAATTGCTACGTAGATAGAGAAAATACCAGAGTCTTTCTGGTTGATGATCGCGTCGATCGCCAGTGCTGTTTTACCAATCTGACGGTCACCGATAATAAGCTCACGCTGACCACGACCGATTGGGATCATTGAGTCAACTGACTTATAACCAGTTTGCACAGGTTGGTCTACCGATTTACGGTCGATTACACCTGGTGCGATCACTTCTACAGGCGAAGTCATTTTCGCTTCGATTGGACCTTTACCATCGATAGGCTCACCCAGCGTGTTTACTACGCGGCCTAGTAATTCTGGACCAACTGGCACTTCAAGAATGCGGCCAGTACCTGTAACTTTCATGCCTTCCTTAAGGTCAGCATATGGGCCCATTACAACCGCACCAACCGAGTCACGCTCAAGGTTAAGTGCCAGTGCATAACGGCCACCCGGTAATTCAATCATTTCACCTTGCATCACGTCCGCTAGGCCGTGGATGCGGATGATACCATCGCTTACCGATACGATAGTACCCTCGTTGCGAGCTTCACTAACAACTTCGAAAGATTCGATGCGTTGTTTGATTAGATCGCTAATTTCCGTGGAATTAAGTTGCATGCTCCAATCCCCATTAAGACTGCAATGCATCGCTCAGGCGGTTCAAACGACCACGCGCTGAGTCATCGATGACTAGGTCTCCGGCTCGAATAATAACCCCACCAAGTAGGGTCTCATCTACACTGCAATTCAGCTTCACTTTGCGTTCAAGACGCTTTTCAAGTTTGCTGCCAATGTTTGCAAGTTGCTCATCAGAAAGTTCTGTTGCTGAAATGACTTCAACATCGATTTCTTTCTCATGCTCTTTCTTCAGAGTGTAAAACTCTGTGCAAACATCAGGAAGGGCCGCTAAACGACCATTCTCAGCCATCACCTTCAAAAGGTTTTGACCGTGCGTATCAACTTGTTCGCCGCAAACTGCAACAAAAATCTCTGCCATTTTATCAGCAGAAACCGAACCGGTTAGAAGTTCGTTCATTTGTTCGTTTTTGGCCACTTCAGCAGCAAAAGATAACATTTGGCCCCATTGGTCCAACTGGTCTTTCTCTAAAGCAAAGTCGAAGGCTGCTTTAGCATAGGGGCGTGCGATAGTAGTCAAATCAGACATATGCGCCCCCAGACTTAAAGTTTTGCAGTAATGTTGTCGAGAATATCTTTTTGCGCATCTTTATCGATAGAACGCTCAAGGATTTTCTCAGCACCAGCTACAGCCAGAGTAGCAACTTGTTTGCGCAGGTCATCGCGCGCACGATTGCGTTCAGCTTCAAGTTCTGCTTCTGCTTGCGCTAGGATTTTCTGGCGTTCTGCCTGAGCTTCCTCGCGAGCTTCATCAAGAATTTGAGACTTGCGCTTGTTCGCTTGTTCGATGATCTCAGTTGCTGTGCGCTTCGCTTCTTTCAATTGATCAGAAGCGTTGGCTTGTGCTAGATCCAAGTCTTTCGCAGCACGTTCTGCTGCTTGAAGGCCATCAGCAATTTTCTTCTGACGCTCTTCGATCGCTTTCATCAATGGTGGCCATACATACTTCATGCAGAACCACACAAATAGTGCAAACGAGATTGCTTGACCTAGCAGAGTTGCGTTTATGTTCACAACAGCTACCCCTCTATTTGGACTTAGTGTTAATCAGTGACAAGCGCTAATCGCTCGTCCCGAGTTAAAGGTGATTAACCTAGTTGACCAACGAATGGGTTTGCGAAAGTGAATAGTAGCGCGATTACGATACCGATCATTGGAACCGCATCAAGTAGACCCGCGATGATGAACATCTTAACTTGTAGCATAGGAGCCATTTCTGGTTGACGTGCAGCACCTTCTAGGAATTTACCACCTAGCAGTGCGAAACCAATCGCTGTACCAAGAGAAGCAAGACCGACGATAATACCTACGGCGATTGCAGAAAAGCTCAGTAAAGTTTCCATTACTATCTCCAATTTATAGTTGTTGGCTTAGTGCCCAAATAAAAAGCTTTAAAAAAATTAATGATCAGGATCTTCGTGTGCCATTGACAGGTAAACAATTGTCAACATCATGAATACGAAGGCTTGAATCGTAATAACCAAGATATGGAAGATTGCCCACGGTAGTGAACCCATCCATTGTAAGTACCATGGTAGCATTGCCGCACAAAGAATGAATACAACCTCACCCGCGAACATGTTACCGAATAGACGCATACCAAGTGATAGAGGTTTCGCCAGTAGCGATACCACTTCAATCAGTAGGTTAAACGGAATCATAAGTGGGTGATTGAATGGATGTAGTGCAAGTTCTTTTGCGAATCCACCTAGACCTTTCACTTTGATGCTGTAGTAGATCATCAATGCAAAAACGCCTAGAGCCATAGCCATGGTGATATTCACATCAGCAGACGGTACAACCTTAAGGTAAGGGATACCTAGCCAATGTTCTGCTGGGTACGGTAAGAAGTCGATAGGAACTAAGTCCATCACGTTCATCAAAAATACCCAACAAAAGATAGTCAGTGCTAAAGGCGCGATCAGTGGGTTGCGTCCATGGAACGTGTCTTTGACGTTATCGGCGACAAATTCAACGATCATTTCTACAGCACACTGAAGCTTACCCGGTACACCCGCTGTTGTTCTCTTCGCTACTTTGTAAAAAATTCCGAGGAAGATTAAACCAGTAAACCAAGAAAAAAACAGGCTATCGATATGTACGTTCCAGAAACTTGTCTCCGACCCTACTAAACCCAACTTATACAGCGATAGGTTAGAAAGGTGGTGGGCAATGTAACCGGACGATGTTAGCGCTTCACCTGGCGCAGCCATAACTCATCCTATTTTTTGTTGTTAATGAATAGCACTGGTGCACAGATATTAATACCTAGTACCAGCAAATAGGTTAGTTTGAGGGGAACAAGTTCCACCTGCATATACATGTAGGCAACATAGAACAGTGCAACCGTGATGAGAATTTTCAGTACTTCACCCGTATAGAAGGAAGCCGCGATGCGCTTGGCAGCGCGAGCCCCACTAAACATGAAAGCACACAGCGCGAATACTGCATTGGCAACAACAAAAATGCCTCCGCCAATCAGCGCTGAAAATCCCCAGTCAGGATTTATGGCTACCGCCATTCCTGCTGCCACAAAAATAACCGCGCCAGACTGGATCATTAACAATTGCCTTGCGAGCTCTCGTCCTGGTCTAGCTAACGCAGCTACCATGTATTCGTACCTCTAGTAATATCCACTTCGCACTAAACTCTCTGTGCTGGGAAATTGGCGAAAATTATACGTTCAGTTCAACGTAAAGCAATTCGATTGCATCAAAAACTTACAGTTTTGTTTACAAAACGACAACTTTCGCACAAAATTCGATTAATTAGATTAATTGACCTAAATCAATTATCTCATCTAGGCCTCAAGCTTGGCAATTAGTTGGTCCAATTTGTGAGGCTCATCAATACTTATCGTCAATTTCGCTTTTCCGTTTGCAGAACGGGTCAGAGAAACTTTTGCATCAAGCAGCTGACTCAATTTATGCGACATTTGCTCAGCTTCGGTATCTTCTTGTTGCCCTTTTTGCTCATTTTGTGGGGCTAAGCACTTTTTTACTAACTGTTCGGTTTGGCGAACAGTCATTTGCTTTTTCGCGACTTGTTGAGCAACCTCAACCTGCTGTTCACCCTGTAAGGCCAATAGCGCTCGCGCATGACCCATTTCTAGCAATTTATCCGCAACCAAGCTTTTCACATCGGACTCAAGCTGGTTTAAACGTAACAAGTTACTGACCGTCGTTCTCGACTTACCAATCACTTCTGCGACTTGTTGATGCGTAAGCGTAAATTCGTCTTGTAAGCGCTCAAGCGCTTGTGCTTCTTCAATCACATTCAAGTCTTCACGTTGAATGTTCTCAATCAACGCCATGGCAATCGCCGCGCGATCTTCGACTTTCTTCACCAAACACGGCACACGTTTTAAACCAGCCTGCCTTGCCGCACGCCAGCGGCGCTCACCAGCGATGATCTCAAACTGGCCGCTTTCAACCTGGCGAACCACGATTGGCTGAATAATGCCTTGTGACTGAATCGAAGCCGCTAATTCTTCTAGCGCTTCAGGCGCCATATCTTTACGCGGTTGGTATACGCCCGGTTGCAATTGACCAATCGCTAAGTCGGTTAACTCACCGTCTGCCGATAATTCTTGGCTATGCGATGCAATATGCTGTTTTTCACGAGCAAACGAACTGGTCGACAATAACGCATCCAGTCCTTTTCCGAGACCACGCTTAGACATGGGATTGAATTCCTTAGGTTAGAGTTAAACTGGGATTTCTTCGCGGCGGAGCATTTCGCCCGCTAGAGCAAGATACGCTTTGGCCCCTGCAGAGTACTTATCGTAGTACATCGCTGGTTTACCGTGACTTGGCGCTTCGGCCAAACGCACATTACGCGGAATGACGGTACGGTAAACTTTATTGCCAAAGTGTTTTTTAAGTTGATCGGACACTTCATTCGATAGGCGGTTGCGCGGGTCGTACATAGTACGCAGTAAACCTTCGATTTTGAGGTTTTCATTAACCACAGCCGCTAACTTGCTGATTGTGTCCATAAGAGCAGTTAAACCTTCTAACGCAAAGTATTCACATTGCATCGGCACCAGCACAGAATCAGCTGCCGCCATCGCATTGATTGTAAGAAGGTTTAGAGAAGGAGGACAATCAATAAAGATGAAATCATAGTTATCGCGAACTGACGACAATGCATTTTTTAAACGCACTTCGCGAGCGAACACTTCCATCAATTTGATCTCTGCCGCGGTTACGTCACCGTTCGCCGCGATCAAATCATACTTCCCTGTGGTTTGGGTACATACGACTTGATCGAACGGTGTATCTTCGACCAAAAGATCGTATGCGGTGGCATCGACCATATACTTATCCACGCCACTGGCCATCGTAGCATTGCCTTGCGGGTCGAGATCGATCACCAAAACCTTGCGCTTTGTTGCCGCCATCGAAGCCGCTAAGTTAATGCACGTTGTTGTTTTGCCGACCCCACCTTTCTGGTTGGCGATTGCTACAATTTTACCCACGATTACCTCGCTAATTTTCCTTGCGCGATAAGATTACTAGATGACGATCACCTTCCAACTCAGGAACAGCTAAAGATATGATCTCTGTCACACTGCACCATTCAGGAAGCTGATCCATTTCATCTTTAGGGTGCTGTCCTTTCAGCGCTAGAAACACCCCATGCTCTTGTTTCGGCAAATGGTGGCACCATTCCACCATGTCTGTCATTGAAGCAAAAGCTCGACTCAAAACGCCATCAAATTTTTCTTCAGGTTGGAATTCTTCGACGCGACTTTGAATTGGTGTCACGTTTTTCAGCCCTAATGTGTGCACGACTTGCTTGATAAAACGGATGCGTTTGCCAAGACTGTCGAGCAAGAAGAAGGTCTTCTCAGGGTTCATGATTGCCAAAGGTATGCCCGGTAAACCCGGACCAGTACCAACATCAATGAAGCGCTCACCGGGCAGGTGTGTGCTCACCACGATGCTATCAAGAATATGTTTCACTAACATATCAAGCGGATCGCGCACCGACGTTAAGTTGTACGCTTTGTTCCACTTGTCGAGCAGTTCGACGTAACCGACCAATTGCTCTCTTTGTTGCTCTGACACTTCTAAATCGGTTTTCGCGATCAGTGAATCCAGCTTTGTTCGCAATGCGCTCATTATTCTTCCTCACCTTTCTTCAGCAAACCATGCTTTTTCAAGTGAACAAGAAGAATAGAAATTGCAGCAGGCGTAATACCAGAAATGCGCGATGCAATACCGATGCTCTCTGGTTTGGCTTCACTCAGTTTAGCAACGACTTCGTTTGATAAACCTTTTACATCGCGGTAATCCAAATCTGCGGGTAGCTTGGTATTTTCGTGACGCAATGATTTTTCGATCTCTTCCTGCTGACGCTTGATGTAACCATCGTATTTTACTTGAATTTCAACTTGCTCAGCCGCTTGCTGATCTTCAAGTGCAGGAGCAAACGCTTCAAGTTGCGTCAGTTGCGAATAAGTGATCTCAGGACGACGCAGAAGATCCTCACCACTCGCTTCACGTGCCATTGGTGTTTTCAGCAGCTTGTTCAGCTCATCCACGCCTTCTGACTTCGGATTCATCCACGTTGATTTCAAACGTTGACGTTCCGTTTCCATGTTATTGAGTTTCTCGTTAAAGCGAGCCCAACGAACATCGTCAATCAAGCCTAACTCGCGTGCTTTTTCCGTTAAACGTAAATCGGCGTTATCTTCACGTAGCAACAAGCGATATTCCGCACGAGAAGTGAACATGCGGTACGGTTCTTTGGTACCCATGGTCGATAAATCATCAATCAATACGCCCATGTAAGCTTGGTCACGACGTGGGCTCCAGCCTTCTTTGTCTTGGCTGTACAAGCTTGCGTTTAGACCGGCCATCAAGCCTTGCGCTGCGGCTTCTTCGTAACCAGTCGTACCATTAATCTGACCAGCAAAGAACAGACCATGAATAAACTTGGTTTCGTACGTTTGCTTCAAATCACGTGGATCGAAGAAATCGTACTCAATCGCATAACCAGGACGAACGATATGCGCATTTTCAAAGCCTTTCATTGAGCGAACGATTTGTACTTGCACATCAAATGGCAAGCTAGTCGAGATACCGTTAGGGTATAGCTCGTGCGTCGTTAAACCTTCTGGCTCAATGAAGATTTGGTGGCTATTTTTATCCGCAAAACGCATCACTTTGTCTTCAATCGACGGGCAGTAACGCGGACCAATGCCTTCAATCACACCCGCGTACATCGGACTGCGATCCAAGTTGCTACGGATCACGTCGTGCGTTTGCTCATTGGTGTGCGTAATAAAACATGGGATCTGACGCGGGTGTTGTTCGCGTTTACCCATGAATGAAAATACAGGGGTAGGGTTATCACCGTGCTGAGCTTCAAGTACTGAAAAATCAACAGTGCGAGCATCAATGCGCGGTGGGGTACCCGTTTTTAAACGATCCACACGGAATGGCAGCTCACGTAATCGATCCGCTAATGCGATCGACGGTGGATCCCCTGCACGTCCGCCTGAAGAGCTCTCCATGCCAATGTGGATCTTACCACCAAGGAACGTACCTACCGTTAGTACGACGGCTTTCGCATGGAAGCGAAGTCCCATTTGAGTCACCACGCCAACCGCGCGGTCTTGCTCAACAATCAGATCATCCACTGACTGCTGGAACAGCGTTAAGTTAGGTGCATTTTCTAATGCGTTACGGACGTACGCTTTGTACAGAGCACGATCCGCTTGAGCTCGGGTCGCTCGAACTGCAGGACCTTTGGAGGCATTTAGTGTACGGAATTGAATACCTGCATGGTCGATGGCTTCAGCCATCAAACCGCCCATAGCATCCACTTCTTTTACTAAGTGACCTTTACCAATACCACCAATCGCCGGGTTACAAGACATCTGGCCTAATGTATCGATGTTATGGGTAAGGAGAAGCGTTTTTTGTCCTGTGCGTGCAGATGCGAGCGCGGCTTCCGTTCCTGCGTGTCCGCCACCGACAACAATGACGTCAAAGTTTTCGTGATAAAGCATGAACTGACCTCAGGTATTCAAAGGGATTTAATGGACAGATAAAGGAGCCGTATTTTACCTGCTTTATGCCACAGAGAAAAACGTTTTCTCGTTTTATCCGTTTTAAGCTTCAAGATAAATATATATAAGATCTATATATATGATCTTTTATTAGATCTACTATTAGGATCGACCGTTTCTGTGGATAACCTAAAAATGATCAACAAGATCATGGATCTTCTTTGGATCATATCTTGTGATCATGATTGGATCAGATCGAGGATTACCTGGGATCAAAAGTGGTGGTTATACACAGGGGGTAAAATTGATCAAAGTTGTTATTGGGATAACTAAAGGAAAATCACTGGATCTTATCGTAGTTATCCACAGCTCGTTTGGTTGGTTTTTGAGCAGTTAAACAAAATAATTTGACGGGAGTTATTCACATTGGGGAAAACAGAGCCGAATTTCGACTCTGTTGAAGGGAAAGCGGGGAGCTTAAAAGCGCTCGATATTCTCTTTTAACCATGCCTCAGCGGCGTCTTCGGGTACTGCATGGCTCAGTACATCAATCTTAAGACAATCAGCGAGCGGTGTGGCACCAATGTCCTCTAGTAAATCATAAGCGTGTTGACCAGCGGCGCAGAACGTATCATAGCTTGAATCACCAATCGCAATCACTGCGAACTTTACGTCGGTCATTTTCGGCGGGGTATTTTGTAATGCCGCGATAAAAGGTTGAATATTATCAGGGTACTCACCAGCCCCATGGGTTGAGGTGATCACCAACCACGTTCCTTGATTTTCGATCTCATCGAGGGACGGCTGGTTGTGGATCGTTGTTTCAAATCCATTCTCGTTGAGTAGATCACTCAGGTGATCCCCTACGTATTCTGCGCCACCTAGCGTGCTGCCTGTAATAATGTGGATCATACTTCTTCCTTATTGAATGCGACGGCTAAAGCTCATGGATGGCTTGCCGTACAAAAAGAAACGCGGTGTGAGTTAAGCTCAGCACCGCGCGTTCGATTATTTACTTCCCGATACAGAATGAAGAGAAGATTCGGCCCAGTAAGTCGTCAGAACTGAACTCTCCGGTAATCTCGTTGAGATGCTGTTGGGTGATGCGCAGCTCTTCTGCCAGTATCTCACCAGCCATATAGCCTTCAAGCTGTTCCTGGCCTATTTGAAGGTGCTGTGCGGCGCGTTCCAACGCATCGAGGTGACGGCGACGGGCCATAAAGCCACCCTCACTGTTGCCTGAGAAGCCCATGCATTCTTTGAGGTGTTCACGCAGAGCTTCAACTCCTGCACCAGTTTTCGCTGACAAGCGGATGAGGGTAGGGTTATTGACGTGGCAGATCCCCATTTCTTCACCCGTTTGATCCGCTTTGTTTCGGATCACGGTTATGCCGATATTGTCGGGTAGGCGATCCACAAAGTCTGGCCAGATATCTTTCGGATCGGTGGCATCGGTTGTGGTGCCATCCACCATGAACAAGACGCGGTCTGCTTGAGCGATTTCATCCCACGCGCGCTCGATACCGATTTTCTCGACTTCGTCGGAGGCATCACGCAGACCTGCTGTATCAATGATGTGCAGTGGCATTCCATCAATGTGGATATGCTCACGCAGGACGTCACGCGTGGTACCTGCGATGTCGGTTACGATTGCAGACTCTTTGCCTGATAGCGCGTTCAGTAGGCTTGATTTGCCCGCATTTGGACGACCTGCAATCACGACTTTCATCCCTTCACGCATGATCGCGCCTTGGTTGGCTTCTTTGCGCACCGCATCTAGGTTGTCGATGATGGCTTGTAGGTCACCAGCCACTTTGCCGTCGGCCAGAAAGTCGATCTCTTCTTCTGGGAAGTCGATGGCTGCCTCAACATAGATACGCAAATGAATCAGCGACTCAACTAAGGTATGAATGCGCCCTGAAAAGGCGCCCTGTAAGGATTGCAGCGCCGATTTTGCTGCTTCTTCAGAACTTGCATCAATGAGGTCTGCAATTGCTTCTGCTTGAGCGAGGTCGAGTTTATCGTTCAGGAACGCGCGTTCAGAGAACTCACCAGGGCGAGCTGCTCGAATACCATCAATACCTAGAATGCGTTTTATCAGCATATCCATCACGACAGGGCCGCCATGGCCTTGCAGTTCAAGTACGTCTTCACCTGTAAATGAGTGCGGGTTAGGGAAGTACAGAGCGATGCCCTGATCAAGCACAGTGCCATCTTCTGACTTAAATGGCAGGTACTCTGCATAGCGGGGCTTTAGTGTCTTACCCGTGACTTCTAACGCCACTTGGTTGGCTTTAGGGCCTGATACCCGAATAATACCGACACCGCCACGACCAGGCGCGGTCGCTTGAGCGACAATCGTATCTGTAGTCATAATTTTGCCTTTTGAGCTGGGCTCAAATTGAGCCATAACTTTAGTTAGCTGAATTGTAATCAGCCAAAAACAAAAAGGCGACCTTTTGGCCGCCTTTCTCAATCATTTCCTAAAAGGTTACTTGCTGTGTAAGCCTTTTTTCTCCAACCCTTTGTAGATCAGAGTTTGCTGGATAAGCGTTACGATGTTCGACACCAACCAGTACAGAACGAGACCTGATGGGAAGAACAAGAAGAAGAAGGTAAACATAACCGGCATAAAGGTCATGATCTTCTGCTGCATTGGATCCGTTACTGTTGTTGGGCTCATCTTCTGGATTAGGAACATAGAAGCACCCATCAATAGCGGCAGGATGTAGTAAGGGTCCTGCGCTGACAAATCGTGAATCCAACCAAAGAATGGTGAGTGACGTAGCTCTACCGATTCCATTAGCGCCCAGTATAGCGCGATGAAAATAGGCATCTGCAGGATAAGAGGTAAACAGCCACCGAGTGGGTTTACTTTCTCTTTCTTGTACAGTTCCATCATTTCTTGGCTCATACGCTGACGGTCATCACCGATGCGCTCACGCATAGCTTGCAGCTTAGGCTGAAGCATACGCATTTTCGCCATAGACGTGTATTGCGCTTTCGTTAGTGGGTACATTGCACCACGAACGATGAAGGTCAGACAGATGATTGCCACACCCCAGTTACCAACAAAGCTCTGGATGAATGAAAGCAACATATGAAGAGGCTTCGCAATGAACCATAACCAGCCGTAGTCCACTACTAGGTCTAGGTTAGGTGCCACTTCTGCCATTTCATCTTGCAGTTTTGGACCAACCCAAAGTGTTGCTTCAAACTTAGCCTGATCGCCTGTTGCGATAGTTTTGTTCGGCATACGAACGCCGATATCGCCTAGGTTGCCAATTACACGAGTGTATAGGTTAGTACCTGGTTCGTTACGTGGGATCCAAGCTGCGGCAAAGTAGTGCTGAATCATTGCTGCCCAACCTTGGCCATCGGCTAGGTTAAGAGACAGGTTGCGATCCTGCATATCATCAAAGCTGTACTTCTTGTAACGCGTATCTTCTGTTGAGTATGCGCCACCACGGTAAGTAGGCATTGTGATGCTACCACCATCGTCCATTAGGTTTTGACGTAGGTGTGCGTACATACCAAATGTTGCGTTGTTGCCTGAGTTGTTCACTACATCGTATTCAACATTAAGCGCGTAGCTGCCGCGTTTAAAGATGTAAGTTTTGGTGTATTCGATGCCGTTTGCAGTGAATGTCATCGGAACGCGAAGTTCATCTTGACCGTCAGCCATTGTGAAGCTGTCTGCACTTACGTTGTAGTGAGGGCGATTTGTGCTGCTCAAGTCGATACCTTGAGGACCCACTAGACCGCTTTGAGCGATAAATTGGTGACCTTGATCGTCTTTAAGCAGAACAAAGGAATCTGATGAATCTAACTCAGCAGAGTATTCGTTAAGGTTGGCATGTACCACATCGCCACCAACGGTGTCGATCGACAGAGTTAAAACATCAGTCGTTACTGTGATAGTTTTTGCAGAAGCTTGCTGTTGACCAGGAACTGGGTCAAGTTCATCAGCAAAAGATGGTGCAGGTAGAGTGCTGCTTGATTGAGCCTGTTCAACTGCTTGAGGTTCTGGATTCTTTGCAACTTGCCATTGTTGAAACAGCAAAAAAGAAACCAGGGCCAAACCGATGAGCAGGATATTACGTTGAGAATCCATCGTTAGTTATCTCTGTCTTGTTTTTGGACTGGTGGAACGGGGTCATACCCCCCTTCATTCAAAGGGTGGCATTTTAATAGACGTTTGCCTGATAACCAACATCCTTTTACAAAACCGTGAGCTCTCAAAGCTTCTAGCGCGTAAGTGGAACAGGTTGGTGTGAACCGGCAACGAGGACCAATCAAAGGGCTGATAAACCAGCGATACAGATAAACGAGCCCAATGGCTATCCACGTGAAGGGCGAGACAGGCGTTGCCATAGCTTATCAAACAACTTAAAAATTTCCTCATTGCTTAAATCTTGCGCGCTTTTCTTCGCAATCACAACAAAATCTTTTTCTGGAAGCTGATGTTGATTGTTACGAAAGCTTTCACGAGCCAAACGCTTAAATCGGTTACGACCGACAGCCGTTTTGATTTGCTTTTTTGGAACCGCTAAACCTAATCGTGGATGAGAAAGTTTGTTATTGCGAGCAATGATGGTGAAATGAGGCGAGCCAGCTCGATGAGCTTGCTGGAAGACGTTTTGATAATGCTCGGGAGTTAACAAACGTAACTCCCGATTAAACGCGTACGTGTTCAAAATAAACTAGCGATTATTTTGATAGGCGCGCACGGCCTTTTGCACGACGTGCGTTGATAACTTTACGACCGTTCTTAGTTGCCATGCGAGCACGGAAGCCGTGAGTACGCTTGCGCTTTAGAACTGTAGGTTGAAAAGTGCGTTTCATGATAATTACCTTTACTGATCAGTAGTTTTAGGTTCTTGTTAAACCCGGCGTGGGTATTTGCTTTCTTATATAAAGAAGCTCTTTATATAGAGAAGGACAACCGACGCCTCTCAACAAAGAGGCGGAATTGTAATCACACTCACATAATGTGTCAATGACTCAATGAGTACGAAATTCCGGCCGGGCGATTATACGTAGTGTGAGTAAAATCTCAAGGATCAATCGATCCTGATGCTTGATCGTTACTCTATTCCTACTTGGTTAAGGAATTTTTTCAAACGAGGATCTTGTGGATTATCGAAGATATCCTGTGGAGAACCTTGCTCTACGATATTGCCTTCCGCCATGAAGATCACTCTATCAGCGACTTCTTTCGCGAATTGCATCTCGTGCGTCACCACCAGCATGGTTTGATGCTGATTAGCTAACTTCTTCATTAATGAGAGAACTTCTCCAACCCATTCCGGATCCAACGCAGAAGTTGGTTCGTCAAATAACAGCAGTTCTGGTTGCAGCGCCATCGCTCGGCCGATACCCACACGTTGTTGTTGGCCGCCAGACAATGCCGCTGGATAACTATCGCCTTTATCCCCAAGGCCGATGTCATCCAGAATTTGTTGCGCTCGTTTGAGAGCATCGACTTTTTTCCAACCTCGAACGGTCACTAGACCTTCGGCAATATTCTGGCGCGCATTCATATGGGCAAACAGGGCATAGTTTTGGAACACAAAGCCAGTTCGACGACGCAGCGCTAATACTTCGGCTTTTGTGTGTTTTTGAGTATCAACGGAGATGTCATCTATCGTGATACGACCTTCATCTGCTTGTTCTAGAAAGTTCACCGTACGCAGCAAGGTTGATTTACCCGTACCACTTGAGCCGATAATCACGATGATCTCACCTTGCTGAATATCGAGATCAATGCCTTTCAGCACTTCAGTCTCACCAAAACGTTTGTGAATATTTTCTAACTTAATCATCGTACGTACGCCTTATTCAGTTTTGCTTCTGCCCAGATTTGTACGCGAGTCAGAATCACCACCACGCCCCAGTAAATAAGAGCAACCGCAAGGAAAGCTTCAAAGAAACGGAAACTTGATGAGGCTTCCATCTGTGCTTTCGCCATGATTTCGGCCACACCAAGCGTGAAGGCGAGAGACGTTGACTTGATCATATCGATGAAATAGTTCATCAATGAAGGCAGTGCGACACGCGTTGCTTGAGGTAAAATCACTCGGCGCATCGCCTGAGATGTTGTCATACCCACCGACAAGCTCGCTTCCATCTGGCTACGATCAATACCAATAATGGCGGCACGAATACTTTCCGCCATATAAGCGGCAAAGTGCAGCGTTAAACCGATCACCGCTGCTGAGAAGGCATCAATACCCACCATCAATGGGAAAATTTGTGGTAAGCCGTAATAAAGCAGGAAAAGCTGAACTAAGAGAGGGGTGCCACGGAAGAAGCTGATGTACAGTTGGCTTAATTGATCCAGAACTGGCAGTTTAAATACGCGAATATTGGCTAAAATGACGGATAAAATCAGTGAAAACACCAATCCCCATGTCGCCATTTCCATGGTAGTGCCAAGATATTTCAGCAATATCGGCAGCAGTTCCAACATGTAATTAAAGTCAAATCCCATACGGCTTACCTAAAGGCTAGAGAAAAGAAAAGGTGGAAAACAAGTTCCACCTTTACGTAAGTTTATTTTAGTCCGAGAGTGATACCACTTTGCGGCCTAAAGTACAAAGAGTTCTTATTTCGTGATGTCAGCGCCAAACCACTTCACGGAAATTTTCTCTACTGTACCATCTGCGCGCATCTCAGCCAGTGCTTTGTTTACTTCTTCTTGCAGCTTACGACCTTTCTCGTTGTCAACGAAAGGCCATGCGTTTTGAATGGTCTCAAACGGTTCGCCTGCCAATTCCAGAGGAAGGCCAGTTTTCTTAATCAGCTCTAACGCAGAAAGACGATCCATTACAAACGCGTCTGCACGACCGAGCGCCACGTCATGTTCGATACCTGTGTCGTACGTTTTAATGTTGATCTTGCCGTCTTTGTCGTATTGACGCAGCAGTTGCTCGAAGTTAGATCCTAGGTTCACCGCAACGGTTTTACCCGCGAGATCGTCAACACCTTTAATGCTGTCGTTACCTTTACGCACGGTAATTTGTGCGCCATCTACAACGTAAGGGTCAGCAAATAGGTATTTGGCTTTACGCTCATCAGTCATGGTGATTTGGTTGGAGATCGTATCGATGCGACCGGTTTCTAGCAGACCAAATAAACCAGAGAAGTTAGCGGTTACGTATTCGATTTTGTAATCGTTGCGTTTGCCGATTTCATCCCACATGTCGACTTCAAAGCCTTGTAGCTTATCTTGCTTTACAAAAGTAAACGGGAAGTAGCGACCTGACATACCAACTTTGACTTCAGTAGCGGCTTGTACGGTTGCTGCCGACAGTGCAATGGCTGCAACGGCAACCTTAATCCAGTTTTTCATAATACATCTCCATAATTTTATGGTTGGAAATACTACTGTTAGTTAGCTCAATTAAATAAATAACCAAGAGCAATAACCTAGACCTGTGAGTTATTAGATAATAGAAGAAGAATGTTAAATGTGACGAAAATGCGAACTGAACCAGGGGAAATGATCGACAAAATCAGCATTGGGAATAAAATAATACACAGACTTATCACCAATCACTCGATCTTGTGAATTTTGCCCAATTGTGGATCGTTGTGTGGGCAAATTTGGGGCAAGGTGTGTTGATCTCATCAAGTTTGCAGAAATAATTGTGAATAACTTGGATCTTATTCACTGGATCGTCGATCAATCGCTGGCGATCTTGGTTATCAACAGGTAAAATTGCCAGTCTTTTCCGATAATTCAATTACTCAGTGGGGGCACCGTGTCATCTTCGCTTTGGCTGCAATGTTTGCAGCAGCTTCAAGAAGAGCTACCAGCTACAGAATTCAGCATGTGGGTTCGTCCGCTACAAGCGGAGCTCAATGACAATACTCTCACTCTATTCGCGCCAAACCGCTTTGTGTTGGACTGGGTGCGTGATAAGTATCTGAACAATATTACTCGTTTACTACAGGAATACTGTGGTGGCGACATTCCTAACTTACGCTTTGAAGTGGGGAGTCGACCTGTCTCTGCTCCAAAACCAGCGCCGACACGTACGCCTGCAGATGTGGCTGCGGAGTCATCTGCACCTGCGCAATTACAGGCACGTAAGCCAGTACATAAAACCTGGGATGACGACGCTCAAGCGATTGCGGCGATCAATCACCGCTCAAACATGAACCCAAAACACAAGTTCGACAACTTTGTTGAAGGTAAGTCGAACCAACTGGGTTTGGCTGCGGCGCGTCAGGTATCGGATAACCCAGGTGCAGCTTACAACCCACTATTCCTATACGGCGGCACGGGTTTGGGTAAAACCCACTTATTGCATGCGGTGGGTAACGCGATTGTGGATAACAACCCGAACGCGAAAGTGGTCTACATGCACTCAGAGCGTTTTGTGCAAGACATGGTGAAAGCGCTGCAAAACAATGCGATTGAAGAATTCAAACGCTACTACCGCAGCGTGGATGCGCTCCTTATCGATGACATCCAATTCTTTGCTAATAAAGAACGTTCACAAGAAGAATTCTTCCATACCTTCAACGCACTATTGGAAGGTAACCAGCAGATCATCTTAACGTCTGACCGTTATCCTAAAGAGATTAATGGCGTTGAAGATCGTCTTAAATCTCGCTTTGGTTGGGGTCTTACTGTTGCGATCGAGCCGCCTGAGCTTGAAACGCGTGTGGCGATCTTGATGAAAAAAGCCGAAGATCACCAAATCCACCTTGCTGATGAAGTGGCATTCTTCATTGCCAAGCGTCTGCGTTCGAACGTTCGTGAGCTAGAAGGTGCACTGAACCGCGTTATCGCTAACGCGAACTTTACTGGCCGCCCAATTACGATTGATTTTGTTCGTGAAGCGCTGCGCGATCTGCTCGCTCTGCAAGAGAAGCTGGTAACTATCGACAACATTCAAAAGACGGTGGCGGAATACTACAAGATAAAAGTGGCTGACTTGCTGTCCAAACGTCGCTCTCGTTCTGTAGCGCGTCCTCGTCAGCTGGCCATGGCGTTAGCAAAAGAGCTAACCAACCACAGCCTGCCTGAAATTGGTGATGCGTTTGGTGGCCGCGATCATACGACCGTACTTCATGCGTGTCGCAAGATTGAGCAGCTGCGTGAAGAGAGCCACGATATTAAAGAAGATTACTCTAACTTGATTCGCACCCTGTCCTCGTAATCGGTTAGAATAACGGTATTCTAAGCAAATCATTTATTGAGCTGACAGCGTAAAGAGCCAAGCATGAAATTTACCATTGAACGTAGTCATTTAATCAAACCGCTACAGCAGGTTTCGGGCGCTTTAGGTGGCCGACCAACTCTGCCAATCCTGGGTAACCTACTTCTTAAAGTAGAAGAGAACGTATTGTCGATGACGGCAACCGATCTTGAAGTAGAGTTAGTAAGCAAAGTGACGCTAGAAGGTGATTTTGAAGCGGGCAGCATTACCGTTCCTTCGCGTAAGTTTCTCGATATCTGCCGTGGTTTACCGGACGATGCGATCATCACATTTGTTTTAGAAGGTGATCGCGTACAAGTTCGCTCTGGTCGCAGCCGTTTCTCATTGGCAACGCTTCCTGCGAACGATTTCCCTAATATTGAAGACTGGCAAAGCGAAGTGGAAGTATCACTGAGCCAAGCTGATCTACGTACGCTGATCGACAAAACTCAGTTCTCGATGGCGAATCAAGACGTTCGTTACTACCTCAACGGTATGTTGTTTGAAATTGACGGTACCACGCTACGCAGCGTGGCGACGGACGGCCACCGTATGGCGGTATCGCAAACTCAGCTAGGTGCGGATTTTGCGCAGAAGCAAATCATCGTGCCACGCAAAGGTGTGCAAGAATTAGTGAAGTTGATGGATGCGCCAGAGCAGCCCGTAGTACTTCAGATCGGTAGCTCCAATGTTCGTGCTGAGGTGAATAACTTTACTTTTACCTCTAAGTTGGTTGATGGTCGTTTCCCTGACTACCGCCGCGTATTGCCTCAGAGCACCAATAAGACCCTAATAGCAAGTTGTGACGAGTTGCGCCAAGCCTTCTCTCGTGCTGCGATTCTTTCCAACGAAAAATTCCGTGGCGTGCGTGTGAATCTGGCTGATACTGAAATGCGCATAACCGCGAATAACCCAGAGCAAGAAGAAGCGGAAGAGATGCTTGATGTAACCTTTGAAGGTGACGCCATCGAAATCGGCTTTAACGTAAGCTATGTGCTTGATGTTCTGAACACGTTGCGTTGTGAAAATGTACGTGTGTCGATGTCGGATGCTAACGCTAGCGCATTGATTGAAAATGCCGACGATGACAGTGCCATGTACGTGGTGATGCCAATTCGTCTATAAGCCAACTGAATGCCTCTTTCTCGTCTCATCATTCAGCAGTTTCGAAACATTAAAGCCTGTGATATTGAGTTATCAGCAGGCTTTAACTTTCTTATCGGGCCGAACGGCAGCGGTAAAACCAGTGTCTTAGAAGCGGTTTACCTGCTCGGGCATGGCCGCTCATTCAAGAGCTCTCTCACCGGACGAGTGATACAAAATGAGTGTGACGAACTGTTTGTTCATGGTCGTTTTTTGAACTCGGATCAATTTGAGCTACCTATCGGCATTAATAAGCAGCGTGATGGCTCAACAGAGGTTAAAATAGGCGGTCAATCTGGACAAAAATTAGCGCAGTTGGCACAAGTTCTGCCTCTGCAGTTGATACACCCAGAAGGGTTTGATTTACTGACAGATGGCCCTAAACATCGTCGTGCGTTTATTGATTGGGGCGTGTTTCATACCGAGCCCGCTTTTTATCAAGCATGGGGAAGGTTCAAACGCCTGAACAAGCAGCGCAACGCGTTGTTGAAAACCGCCAATAGTTATCGTGAGCTCAGTTATTGGGATCAGGAAATGGCAGGATTGGCTGAAAGCATCAGCCAATGGCGAGCAAGTTACATCGAGCAGATGAAAACCGTCGCAGAAATTATCTGTCAGACATTTTTGCCAGAATTTGAGATCCAATTGAAGTATTATCGTGGCTGGGATAAAGACACCCCATACCACGAGATACTAGAAAAGAATTTTGAGCGTGATCAGGCATTGGGATACACCTTTAGTGGACCAAACAAAGCTGATTTGCGCATTAAAGTGAACGGAACGCCCGTTGAAGATGTTCTGTCACGCGGTCAGTTAAAACTCATGGTGTGTGCATTGCGTGTCGCGCAAGGGCAACACCTGACAGAGATGACCGGTAAACAATGCATTTACCTAATTGATGACTTCGCGTCGGAATTAGATAGCCAACGTCGCAAGCGTCTTGCTGACTGCTTAAAAGAGACGGGCGCACAAGTATTTGTAAGCTCTATCACTGAAAGCCAAATCGCCGATATGTTGGACGATAACGGTAAATTGTTTCATGTGGAACATGGCAGGATAGAGTCAAACTAGAAGAGAGAAACTCATGTCTGAAAATTACGATTCATCGAGTATTAAGGTACTGAAGGGTCTGGATGCGGTACGTAAGCGTCCAGGAATGTACATCGGCGATACGGACGACGGCACCGGCCTTCACCACATGGTTTTCGAGGTGGTGGATAACTCAATTGATGAAGCGTTGGCAGGTCACTGTAAAGACATCGTTGTGACAATTCATGAGGATAACTCGGTTTCCGTTAGCGATGATGGTCGTGGCATTCCAACAGAAATCCACTCAGAGGAAAATGTCTCTGCAGCAGAAGTAATCATGACAGTACTTCACGCGGGTGGTAAGTTCGACGATAACTCATACAAAGTATCGGGTGGTCTTCATGGGGTAGGCGTTTCAGTGGTAAACGCGCTATCTGAGAAAGTTGAGCTGACGATTCATCGTGGTGGCCATATCCATACACAAACCTACCGCCATGGTGAGCCTCAAGCGCCACTAGCCGTTGTGGGTGATACGGATAAAACCGGTACACAAATTCGTTTCTGGCCAAGTGCCGAGACGTTCTCTAACACTGAGTTCCACTATGACATACTGGCGAAACGCCTGCGTGAACTGTCATTCCTGAACTCTGGTGTGTCGATCAAATTGGTTGATGAACGTGAAGCGGACAAACATGATCACTTCATGTATGAAGGTGGTATTCAAGCGTTCGTTGATCACCTAAACACCAACAAAACGCCAATCATCGAAAAAATCTTCCACTTTAACTCTGAGCGTGAAGACGGCATTTCAGTTGAAGTGGCGATGCAATGGAACGATGGTTTCCAAGAGAACATCTTCTGCTTTACCAACAATATCCCACAGCGTGATGGTGGTACTCACCTTGCTGGTTTCCGTGCTGCGCTAACACGTACATTGAACAGCTTTATGGATAAAGAAGGTTTCTCGAAGAAAGCGAAAACAGCGACTTCAGGCGACGATGCGCGTGAAGGTCTAACTGCGGTTGTTTCGGTGAAAGTGCCAGATCCTAAGTTCTCAAGCCAAACTAAAGACAAACTGGTTTCTTCTGAAGTGAAATCAGCTGTTGAGTCTGCAATGGGTGAAAAACTGTCTGAGTTCCTGATTGAGAACCCGACAGAAGCGAAGATGGTTTGTTCGAAAATCATCGATGCAGCACGTGCACGTGAAGCAGCGCGTAAAGCTCGTGAAATGACGCGCCGTAAAGGTGCACTAGACCTGGCTGGCCTTCCAGGTAAACTTGCAGACTGTCAGGAAAAAGATCCGGCACTCTCTGAACTATACATAGTGGAGGGTGATTCGGCAGGCGGCTCCGCAAAACAAGGCCGTAACCGTAAGAACCAAGCAATCCTACCGCTAAAAGGTAAGATTCTTAACGTAGAAAAAGCACGTTTCGACAAGATGCTGTCTTCGCAAGAAGTGGCCACTCTGATCACTGCACTTGGTTGTGGTATCGGTCGTGACGAGTACAACCCGGACAAGCTGCGTTACCACAACATCATCATCATGACCGATGCCGATGTCGATGGTTCGCACATCCGTACGCTACTATTGACCTTCTTCTACCGTCAAATGCCAGAGCTTATCGAGCGTGGTTACGTGTACATCGCTCAGCCACCACTTTACAAAGTGAAAAAAGGCAAACAAGAGCAGTACATCAAAGACGAAGAAGCGATGAACCAATACCAAGTATCATTGGCTCTGGATAATGCATCGCTACACGTAAACGCAGAAGCACCAGCATTGGCAGGTGAAGCACTAGAGAAGCTTGTTCAACAGTACAATGCGGGTATTAAACTGGCGGAACGTATGAGCCGTCGTTACCCAAGTGCTTTGGTAAACGAGCTGATTTACACTCCTCGTCTAACGCCTGAGCAATGCCATGACGCATCAGTTGTTGAAGCGTGGACGAAGCAGCTTATTGAGCAGCTGAATGCGAAAGAAGTGGGCGCTAGCCAATACAGCTACGAAGTTGAACAGCACGAAGAACTAGGCTTAAACTTGCCTAAGATCGTGGTTCGTACTCACGGTGTGACGCACGAACATGCAATTAGCATCGATTTCCTAAACTCGAAAGAGTACGGCAAATTGGCTGATCTATCAGAAGCACTGGATGGGCTTCTGGAAGAAGGCGCGTACATCAAACGTGGTGAGCGTACGATGCCAGTAGCAAGCTTTGCAGAAGCGCTTGATTGGTTGGTTAAAGAGTCAATGCGTGGTCTGAGTCGTCAGCGTTACAAAGGTCTAGGTGAGATGAACCCAGATCAGCTGTGGGAAACGACTATGGACCCAGAAACGCGTCGCATGATGCAAGTAACGATTGAGGATGCGGTAGGCGCAGACCAATTGTTCACAACACTGATGGGTGACCAAGTAGAACCTCGTCGTAACTTCATCGAAGAGAACGCACTGAAAGTAGCGAACTTAGACGTGTAACGACAACTTGTCTTAATAGAAAAAAGCAGCGAGAAATCGCTGCTTTTTTGTTTTAACCACCAATGAAAATCGCCACTTTCTGCCAAGACTTTGGTTTTTCTGGTGCTAATTGCCAATAACCTGATCAAGCTTGCCATTTTATTTCTGTTTTCTTTTTTTCTCGCCATTTTGTTCGCTTGGGCGCTTTTGCTTTCTTTTTTCTGCTCGCTATAGTGCTGAAGAGCTGATGAATAAGGAGGTTGAGAAAATGGTGATGACTTTCCTGAACTAAGCCGGAGGTGATGCACTTCCGGTTCAATGAACTGAATTTATTTGTAAGACAAGGCATTAAGAAGGAAATAATCATGTTTGAACGCTGGTTCTCGGCGTACTGTTTGGCGCTGCGAACTTGGTGGTTAACCAGTCGCTTTTTAACCTATCAATCACCACTAAGGTTGTTATCGCTATTTGAAACCTGCGAGCAACAGGCCCATTGCCGTAACCGAGCTCGTATTGCGGTTGGGGACACGGTTCGCTTAGTGGATGTTGAACGCGCCTATCAATATCGCATGACGTTAGTCAGCTCGCGCAAGGGGCAACCGATGACAGGTATGCTCGCGGTCGATTCTTATTTGGGGTCTCGATTGTTAGGTCGAGCTAAAAATGATGCGCTCGAAGTGGAAATTTTTAATCAGCGACGCTGCTTTGTGATTACTGAAATTGTCCATCAATCGCAGCCACCAGCTCAGAAAATGCTGTGTGGTTGTCTGTTGTGCCAATAAATAGAGGTGAAGTCATGAGTAAGAAAGACAAAAAACAACCACAGTTGAGTCTGAAAGAAAAGCGTAAGTTAAAACAGGAAAAAGCGGTAGAAAAGAGCGTTGTAAAAGCGCGTAAATCCTCCCGCAAGTAGAGTGCAGATTGAGCCCACCAGAAAGGTGGGCTTTTTAATACCGATTACAAAGCGAGGGTAAACTGACCTTTCTGGGGAGATAGCGAGCGCACTTAAAATTTTTTATTTTTTCCCTTGAAAGTCATTTTTGACGACCTTATATCTAGTTGTGAAGAGGATGACTGGCTTGCTAGAGACTAGAAGACAGCCCTCTGGAATCGCTAAAACGAGATCGCTCAAAAGAGGATATGGCGTTTTAGCACACAACTTAAACCTTTAGATTTCCTATCATGTCTCCGAGCCAAATGATGGCCTGCGGAATGATAAGAATCTCTTAGCTCGGCGTTGGTTTTTGCATAAACACGCCTGTGAGATGAAGGTCATCTGAGCTAAGACTATTGCTTAATTAAGAGGATAGATTTATGCGTAACGTAGATTTCTCACCACTATACCGTAATGCAATTGGCTTTGATCGTCTGCTAAACCTGATGGAAGCGAATACAGCGAAAAATACTTCTGGCGGTTACCCTCCGTACAACATTGAGCAAAAAGACGAGCATAACTACCGTATTACTATGGCAGTTGCTGGCTTCTCTGAAGACCAACTCGATCTGACTCAAAACGAAAACATGTTGATTGTGAAGGGCGAACGCAAAGCAGAAGAAGGCAAAAACTACGTGTACCAAGGCATTGCTGAGCGCGACTTTGAACGTAAATTCCAGCTAGCGGATTACGTCAAAGTGACAGGCGCATCAATGGAAAACGGCTTATTACATATTGATTTGGTTCGTGAAATTCCAGAAGCAATGCAACCACGTAAAATTGCTATCGGTGGCAACAACCTGCTAGAAAGCAACTAATCAGCAAGTTCTTTGCCTTATAGAGTGAGAAAGAGCGCCAGTTGGCGCTCTTTTTAATTTATGTCTTTGATGTGGGAGTTTGCTTTACTGACCTTGTTGGTAAGCCTTTTCAACTTCTTCCGCGATAATCGCAATGCCTTTTTGCATCATCTCATCGTCTTGAACGTAGTTCATACGCAGGCATTGGTGCGCGTGATCCCACTCGTCTTGCTGACCAATAAAGAAATATTCACCAGGGACAATCAATACGCCACGCGCTTTCAAGCGTTGGTACAGTTCCATTGTTGTTATTGGCAGTTCATCAAACCACAACCACAAGAAGATAGCGCCTTCCGGTTTGTGAATACGGAAGCGCTCATCGGTAATCGCCTGTTGTAGCAGTTCTACCGAGCGTTGTGATTTCTGCTTGTAGAACGGCTTAATCACCTCTGAACTCAGTTTTAGTAGATCGCCTTTAGCGATGATGTGGTTTGCCAATGCTGGGCCAACACTGCCCGGCGCTAAGCTGATGATGCCGTTCATATTGGTTAATGCTTGGGTGATTTCTTCACTCGCAATCACAATCCCACATCGCACACCCGGCAAGCCAAGTTTAGATAAGCTCATGCACAAGATGGTGTTTTCATTCCAGAATGGTTCGACATCTTCAAAAATGATGTTCGGGAATGGCAAGCCGTACGCATTGTCGATGATCAGTGGGATGTTGTTCTCGCGCGCCAATTTGTCCAGTTTACGCACTTCTTCGTCAGTTAGTACGTTTCCTGTTGGGTTGGTTGGGCGAGATGCGCAGATTGCCGCAACAGAATCGTCGACGGTGAGCTGTTCAAAATCGACGTGGTATTTAAACAATCCGTTATCTAACAGCTCGATTTCTGGGTGGTAAGAGACAAAAATATCTTCATCAATGCCAGCATCACCATAGCCGATGTACTCAGGCGCGATAGGCAGTAGCACCTTCTTATGCGAACCGTCTGGCTGTTTACCTGCGAGTAAGTTGAACAAGTAGAAGAAGCCACTTTGGCTGCCGTTAGTTAGGCTGATGTTCTTCTCTGAAATGTCCCAACCGTAAGTTTCACGGAATAACTGAGCCAGCGCTTTCACGAACGCGTCTTTACCCTGTGGCCCATCGTAGTTGGCTAGGGCGGCGACGAGTTCGCCACTGGCGAGCATTTCCTCACTGGCTTGGTGAAAGTAATCGAGCATGGCAGGAATGGCGGCTGGGTTACCTCCACCGAGCATGATGGCACCTGGTGTGCGCAGACCATCATTCAAATCGTCCATTAACTGCGTGATACCTGAATACTGATTAAATTTTTCACCAAACTTTGAGAACTGCATGCTGACTGATACCTAATTCATTGTGATTGCTTATGTGTATTGAATGCTGATGAAACATCAGCTTATAGAGTAATACTTGACCTTACCCTAATGTTATTACGACGCAAAGTGTGAATTTACTCGAAGAAGAAAAAAGTTTGTCATCAGACCAGATGATGGGGATATGAGCAGTGAATAAAAAAGGGAAGCGAAATGCTTCCCTTGCTGGTGGAGTGAATCGGCTATTCGCCAGTGTAGACGATCAGCACTTTGTCGTCGTGGTATTGGCGCTCGAACGCGTAATACCCTTCTTGATTGCGAGTGATGTGTTTGCCTTGCGCAACCGCTGGGTGGCGTTGACGGAACTCGCCGAGTTTTTGCCAATGTTGCAGCAAGTCTTCACGTTCGCCATGAATCTTATCCCATGGCATATCAGAGCGAGTACCTTGAGTAGGATCGGAGCCAGTCACGCCAAAGTCACGAGCAATCTCATCGCCGTAGTAGATTTGCACTGCACCCGGAGCCAGCATTAGTGCATTGGCAGCGCGTGCTTGGTCATCGAAGCTGCGGCTGCGTGCCGACCAAAACAGTTGAGTATCATGCGAAGACAGGTAACTCAACACGTTGAACTCAGGATCGGAGTTAATACGTTCCGCGTAGCGGCGATAATCGCTATCGAGTTGAGCAAAGCATTTCAGCGCTTTTGGTGCTACATCAGATTGGAACTCGAAGTTGATGATGGAATCGAAGCCGTTATCGAAATACGGGCTCTTCACCACGCTGTGTGCCCATACTTCACCTGTCATCCAAAATGGCAGGTCATCTAGTGCTTTGTCTGGATTGTTTTGCTTCCACTGGGCAAGCGCTTGAGTGGTGCTGGCTTTCAACTCTGCCCACGCTTCCATTTCAACGTGTTTAGCGGTGTCGACGCGGAAGCCATCAATGCCATAGTCACGTACCCAGTCGGATAACCACGTAACCAGATGCTCACGCGGGGTTTGCAGTTCATCTTGCGCATTGGTGTCTTTATTGCGGAAGAAGTTTGGTAGTCCGGTTTTCTGAGTTGATTCGGTTTTGAGATCCGGTAAGTAGTTCAAAGACATGGTGATGTCGTTGTATCCCGGCGCATCGTAATCGCCAATGTCGGTGCGAAGCCAATCTTTGCCCCACCACTTTTCCCACGCTTCGCTATCACCGTATTTGATGTAATCGTTGAAGCTGTGCCAGCTTTGTCCTGATTTTGGCTGCCAGTCGGTCCATTTTTCACCAAGGACTTCTTTGGCTTCTTGGTCATCAAGGTAAAGCTTACCAAAGCCGAATTCCTGCATGTCTGCTAATGTCGCATAACCTGTGTGGTTCATGACCACATCCCAAATCACGCGGATACCTTTCTTATGGGCAGTATCGACGAAGGTTCTGAGTTCATCTTCGGTACCCATGTTGGCATCAAGTTTGGTCCAATCTTGGTGATAGTAGCCGTGGTAGCCATAGTGCTTGAAGTCGCCTTTATCACCGCCGCCAACCCAGCCGTGGATTTGTTCCAGTGGTGAAGTTATCCAGATAGCATTCACACCAAGTGATTCGATGTAATCGAGTTTTTTCGTTAGACCCGCTAAGTCACCACCGTGGAAGGTACCAATCTCATATTTTCCGTCTTTGCTGCGACCGTAGCTGTTGTCGTTGTCTGGGTTGCCATTATAGAAGCGGTCGGTCATGACGAAGTACACCGTCGCGTTGTCCCAACTGAACGGTTTGTCGGCTTGCTGCTCAACCTCTTCTAGTAACAACAGACCTTGGCTCATTGGGCCCGGCTGCATGGTTACGCTGCCATTGGCGACTGTAGCTTGTTGTCCGGTTAAGGCATCACGAACGACAGTGCCATCACTGAAGGTTTGGGCAACGTTGATGGTTTTTGGCGTATCGGTTGCGACAGGGCAAGAGTAGGTAATATCTTGATTCTGTTTGGGTTTGAGCCTAACAGTTAGCTCGTTAGTGGTTGGGTTGAGCGTAAATTGATAGGTGTTGGCTTTGAAGATGCGCAGCGGCATTTGGACATCTGTGGCGCAATTATCCATTTTTAATGGACGATTGAATTTGATGCGGCTTTCTTCTGCCAAAGCAAAGCTACTTCCACAGCTTTGATTACTGTCGGCAATGGTAAAGGTGTAGCTGCCTTTTTCGAGTTTTTGCTCGGCGACAAGTAAGCCTTGTGAGTTTTCCTCAAAAACTGCGGTGTCATCACCAACGCTTAATACGATGGCATTTTCTGGAATCTGGCTGCAGGCGCTCAGTAGACCGATAGAGAGTGCGAGAATTGTTTTTTTCATTGTGTCCTTCCCCCGAATAAACAGTCCAGTTATAGCAAAACTGTGCCTCTACAATCCGAGCTCTACACCAACAAGTTAAACGCGTCTCACCCTACAAATTTTAGTCTTGTTCACAAAATGAATAATAAGCGTCACCTTCATCGGTTTGAAGGCAACAAAAAAGGGAAGCATCTGCTTCCCTTTTACTTATTTCTTAATCACTTCGAAGAGTAATGAATTACTTTTGAAGGACAGAGATATCTGCGACCTGTAAGAACAGGTTGCGCAGGTTGTTCAGCAATGTCAGACGGTTCTTCTTAAGTGCTTCGTCGTCTGCCATTACCATTACGTTATCGAAGAACGCATCCACTGGCTCACGTAGATCTGCTAGCTTGCTTAGGGCTTCTTGGTAGTTACCGGTCGCAAATGCAGGCTCTAGTGCTTCAGTCATGACTTCAACGCTTTCTGCTAGTGCTTTCTCTGCGTCTTCTTGTAGCAATGCTAGGTCAATTTCTTCTGCAAGTTCGCCGTCGAATTTCGCTAGGATGTTACCAACACGTTTGTTCGCTGCTGCTAGAGACTCTGCCGCTTCCAGTTCACGGAAGTGAGAAACCGCTTTAACACGTTGGTCAAAGTCTGCTGGTTTAGTCGGACGACGAGCCAGTACCGCTTGAATGATGTCTACGCTGAAGCCTTCGTCTTGGTACCAAGCACGGAAACGACCAAGCATGAACTCGATAACGTCTTGTTCAACGTTGTCGTTGGTTAGGCGGTCGCCGAACAGTGACTTCGCTTTCGCAACTAGGTCAACAAGATCTAGGTTGTAGCCGTATTCAACGATGATACGCAGTACACCTAGAGATGCGCGGCGTAGTGCGAATGGGTCACTGCCTTTAGGCGCTTGACCAATACCGAAGATACCTACGATAGTGTCTAGTTTGTCTGCCATTGCTACAGCAGTTGAAACGCCGTTTGATGGCAGTTCATCACCTGCGAAACGAGGCATGTATTGCTCGTTCAGTGCGACTGCAACTTCTTCTGCTTCACCGTCGTGGCGCGCGTAGTGCATACCCATCACACCTTGAGTATCCGTAAATTCGAATACCATAGAGGTCATTAGGTCACATTTTGCTAGTAGACCAGCACGCTTTGATTTTTCAACGTCAGCACCGATTTGCTCTGCAATGTAGCCAGCAAGTTCAGTGATGCGGTCTGTTTTGTCTTTGATCGTACCCAGTTGCTTTTGGAAGATCGCTTGCTCTAGTTCAGGCAGACGGTCGATAAGCGGACGCTTACGGTCTGTGTTGAAGAAGAACTCTGCGTCAGCAAGACGAGGACGAACCACTTTCTCGTTACCTTCGATTACGTAACGAGGCTCTTTTGATTCGATGTTCGATACGAAGATGAAGTTAGGTAGTAGCTTCTTGTTTTCGTCATAAACAGGGAAGTACTTCTGGTCACCTTTCATGGTGTAAACCAACGCTTCAGAAGGCACTTTTAGGAACTCTTCTTCAAACTTCGCTGTTAGTACCACTGGCCATTCAACCAGAGACGTGACTTCTTCTACTAGGTCATCTTCTAGGTCAGCGATACCGCCAACCGCTGCTGCCGCTTTTTGTGCGTCAGCTAGGATGATTGCTTTACGCGCTTCGTAATCTGCCATTACTTTACCGCGCTCTTCTAGGATCGCAGGGTATTGCTCAGCAGAATCGATAGTGAACTCTTGTTCACCCATGAAGCGGTGACCACGGATAGTGCGGTCAGAAGCGACACCAAGGATCTCGCCTTCGATTAGGTCGCTGCCCATCAGCATGGTTAGCGTCTTAACTGGACGGATGAACTGAGTTGTTTTGTTACCCCAGCGCATTGGTTTTGCGATAGGTAGGTTTACTAGTGCTTTCGCTGCAAGTTCAACAACGATCTCAGACGTTGGCTGACCTTTCACTTCTTGTTTGAACAGTAGCCATTCGCCTTTATCTGTAACCATGCGCTCTGCTTGGTCAACAGAAATACCACAACCGCGTGCCCAGCCTTGAGCCGCTTTGGTTGGGTTGCCTTCCGCGTCAAACGCTGCAGAAACCGCAGGGCCACGTTTTTCAACGATTTTGTCTGATTGGCTTTCTGCTAGTGTCGCGACTTTAAGTGCAAGACGACGAGGAGCCGCAAACCATTTCACGCCTTCGTGAGCTAGCTCAGCGCCTTTTAGTTCTGCTTCGAAGTTTGCTGCGAATGCTTCAGCTAGCGTACGAAGTTGCGTTGGTGGTAGCTCTTCTGTACCTAGCTCGATTAGAAATTCTTTTGCCATGTTCTCTACCCCTTACGCTTGTTCTTTCTTACACATTGGGAAGCCAAGAGCTTCACGCGATGCGTAGTATGCTTCTGCTACTGACTTAGTCAGATCGCGGATGCGCAGGATGTAACGCTGACGCTCAGTTACTGAGATCGCTTTACGCGCGTCTAGTAGGTTGAATGCGTGACCAGCTTTTAGAATGCGCTCGTAAGCAGGTAGTGGCAGTGGCTTTTCAAGCTCAAGCAACTCTTTACACTCTTTCTCACACTGCTCGAAGAAACCAAATAGGAATTCAACGTCTGCGTGCTCGAAGTTGTAAGTCGATTGCTCTACTTCGTTTTGGTGGAAGATGTCACCGTAAGTTACTTTGCTGCCGTCTGGTGCGATGTTCCAAACTAGGTCGTAAACCGAGTCTACTTCTTGGATGTACATTGCTAGACGCTCAATACCGTAAGTGATTTCGCCAGTGACTGGTTTACACTCAAGGCCGCCAACTTGTTGGAAGTACGTAAACTGAGTTACTTCCATACCGTTTAGCCAAACTTCCCAGCCTAGACCCCATGCGCCTAGTGTTGGGTTTTCCCAGTTGTCTTCTACGAAACGGATGTCGTGTATAAGAGGGTCAATACCAAGAACTTCAAGGGAGCCAAGGTACAACTCTTGAATATTGTCAGGCGATGGTTTTAGCGCTACTTGGAATTGGTAGTAGTGCTGAAGACGGTTAGGGTTTTCACCGTAACGGCCATCAGTAGGACGACGTGAAGGTTGTACGTAAGCTGTCGACATTGGCTCTGGGCCAAGCGCTCGTAGACAGGTCATTGGGTGAGAGGTACCCGCACCCACTTCCATATCTAGCGGTTGAACAATGGTACAACCATTTTGAGCCCAATAATCCTGCAGCGCGAGGATCATTCCCTGGAAGGTTTTGATATCGTATTTTTGCATAAGTCAGGTTCGCGCGATTCTCTTGTTACTCGTTAATTCGTCATCTATGCCGAGTTTTTCAACTCTAACAACGGCGATAAAGAGTAATTACGGTTGAATAAATTAACAATCTAGTATAACCAGATATTGAGCATGGGAGTAGAGCTAATCTTGATTAATTCGTGGGCGATTTTCTCCTTTAATGAATTTTTACCGCGTTATCTGCTGTATTTTTCTTAAAAGGGAGTTTTTGCCTGCTTTGGCTCTTGAGAAGCGCAACAAAGGTGGCTAGAATTGCGCCTGTCTTTGGGGAGTAGCTTACCTGATGAAGTTTCTGTTTCATCTGGTTCGTCCGTCAACATAATTGGTGCAAAATCACCATGGCGTTCGAGACTTGAAGCCTTTCAAGTTTAGCAAGACCTTAGACAAATCATCACGAACCGGGGTAGGGGCGTGAGGTTTGTCTTTGGTTAAATATAATAATCCCTGCCCCAATGAGCATGTCGTGAGCGTTTTAGCTATTTCAATTACTACTGTAGCGTTAGCAGAAATTGGCGATAAGACCCAATTGCTATCTCTATTACTCGCAAGTCGTTACCGCAAACCGATCCCAATTATTGCAGCAATCTTTTTGGCAACCATTGCCAACCACGCTTTGGCTGCATGGTTAGGTGTGGTTGTCGCTGACTATTTATCACCTGATATTTTAAAGTGGGTGCTGGTGGTCAGTTTTGTCGCGATGGCGGCTTGGGTGTTGATTCCTGATAAGTTGGATGAAGACGAACAGATTTCAAACCGAGGTCCTTTCATTGCCAGCTTTATTGCTTTCTTTGTGGCTGAGATTGGCGATAAAACTCAGATCGCTACTTCTATCCTAGGCGCGCAGTATGCGGATGCGCTGAGTTGGGTCATACTTGGCACGACCATTGGTATGCTGTTGGCAAACGTGCCTGTGGTGTTAATTGGTAAGCTTTCAGCAGACAAGATGCCCCTGGGGTTGATTCGTAAAATCACCGCTATTTTGTTCGTGTTGTTGGCGATTGGTGCGGCCTTCTTTTAATGTTTTTAGGCGGATAACGCAGCCTGAAAATGGAAAATGTTATCCGCGAACAATCGTTAAAATGGTGCAAATAATCAATAACTAGCGAATTAGTGGCGTGGCTCAAACTCTGACTTAAAATCGCTCCGTAGCGTGACGGATGACATATTAGTGTCATACTTGTCATGGTAGTTTAATGGTGTGAATGATAGCGAGAGGGCAAGTTTATGCTTACACGTTACATGGGGATGACCCCAAAGAGTCAGAGTTATTTATTCACCTTTGGTTTGGCGCTGTGCTTGTTAGCGATGGTACTGACTGATATGTGGTTGCCGATTGTGGCAGGATCGTTCGTTCTTACTGGGTTAACAGTAGAGGCGTGGATTCGCGTAGCCCACATCATTCCTATGCATGAAGAGATGCGGGCAATGAAAAAACAACTCAACAAGCTCCAATCAGAAGTTCGCACACTCGAATACGATGAATAAACAAACGGCAGCCAATCGGCTGCCGTTTTTAATTCGACCAGATTATTCCAATCCTTTCTTGATCAGGTACTGATACGGAACTTGCTCCGTTTGTGCTGCAATTAATTGGTGATCCATAAAACGGCAGAAACTCGGAATGTCTCGAGTCGTGGATGGGTCATCTGCTTTGACCAGCAAAATCTCACCATCTTGCATGTTGCGAATTGTCTTCCTGACCATCATCACTGGCTCTGGGCAGCGCAGTCCTTCCGCCTCTAATGTCTTTGTTGCCAGTTCAGGATTAAAGCTCATAGTGTGATTCTCGTAACTAACTTAGCGGTGAATTCTACGTTCGTTGAAAAAATATTCAATAACCACTTGGCAAACGGAATTTTTTGTTTTACCTTAAATTAACAATTTGGTAACAACTGGCAAGGGAGAGGCAATGTTAACAGCGTTAGACAGACTTACGATTTACTCCGTACTTTGTTTTATCTCGTTTTGTGCTTTGGTACTCAGAACGCCAGCTGACACCTCTTTGATGCCTCTTGTAGGTATGATTGCCACTATTATTGGGATTTGGATCGAGATGCGCAAATGGTCAGGTGCATCTGAGCAAGAAAATTAGCGCTTTTTGCTTCGATCAGAATACTTTAATAACGCTCACCTATTTTTACCGACACTTCATTCCGACACTATCCCCATTTTTCTTGGGCTTCCCCGCTGAAAGGCGGGATTTTTTTTGCCTGAAGAGTACAATTTACCCAAACACATACAAAATAAGTGGCTAATTCGTGGAACTGGAAGACATCTATCGCCGAGATTTAAATTTACTGGTTGCGTTGCGAGTACTGATAGAAGAAAACAGTGTCAGTAAGGCGGCAACACGTCTGAATTTGAGTCAATCGGCAATGAGTCGTGTGCTTGGTCGTCTGCGTGACTTATTGGGAGACCCGCTGTTTAATCGTCAGGGGCAGCATTTAATCCCAACTCAGAAAGCGTTAGAGATCGATCGCTCATTAGGCGAGCCATTAGAGTCTTTACGTCAGTTGTTATCTCCGGTTGAGTTTGACCCATTGCAATGCGTACAGACTTTCAACATCGTGACCACCGACTATGCCATGCAAACGATCTTACCGTTCGCTTTGCCGAGAATTTACCAAGAAGCGCCAAACGTGTCGTTTAACTTTTTGCCTTTGCAGCATGACCGTTTATCCGATCAGTTGACTTATGAAGGGGCCGATCTCGCCATTTGTCGCCCAACTGGCCCGGTGGAGCCGCTACGCAGTGAAGTGTTGGGGCGAGTGGGGGTGCTGTGTATGCTTTCAAAACAGCATCCATTAGCGGATAAAGAAATGAGCTTGGATGATTATCTGAGCCATCCACATGCCATGATCGCCATCAGTGATGGTGTTAAGGCACTGATCGAACAAGCTTTAATTGAGAAGCCTAAGCGTAAAATGGTTCTGCGTGCTTACCATTTAGAAGCTGCATTGGCGATCATGGATACCTTGCCAATTATCATCACAGTGCCAGCGGACTTGGCGTATCTGGTTGCCGAGCGTTATGATTTGGTGGTGAAACCATTACCCTTCCAATTTACTCCATTTGAATACTCGATGATTTGGCATGCGCGTTGCGAGCATTCTCCTGCTCAAGAATGGTTAAAAACGATTGTGCGTGAAGAATGTAGCCGTCTAATAGCTAAGCGTATCGAAGATATGGGATTAAACTGCTAACAAAAAGAGCCAGCAATGCCGGCTCTTCGTCTGTTTATGCTGAGTCAGTGTTTATAGCTTGATAACCACACGACCTGTTACTTGACCGTTGGTGATGTCTTCTGCGTATTTTGGTGCTTCTGCTAGTTCTACTTCAGTACATGCTTGCTCGAAATAGCTGTCTGGTAGTAGTTCAACCAGTTTTTCCCATGCTGCGATGCGTTTCTCTGTTGGACACATTACTGAGTCCACACCTTGTAGACGAACGTTACGTAGGATGAACGGCATCACTGTAGTTGGTAGATCAAAACCACCTGCAAGACCACAAGCGGCGACTGCACTGTTGTAATCCATTTGCGCCAATACTTTTGCTAGTACTTTGCTGCCGACGGTGTCTACCGCACCTGCCCATACTTGCTTTTCAAGTGGACGTGCTGGTTCCTCAAATTCAGTACGGTCAATGATGCGGCTAGCACCTAGTTTTTCAAGTAGCGGACCGTTTTTCTCTACACGTCCTGTCACTGCTGCAACTTTGTAGCCAAGCTGCGCTAGGAGCGTTACTGCTACCGAGCCTACGCCGCCACTTGCGCCCGTTACTAGGATTTCACCAGCTTCAGGTTTGATGCCTGCATCAAGCAGTGCTTGAACACATAGCATACCAGTGAAGCCAGCAGTACCAACCATCATTGCTTTTTTGCTGTCTAGACCTTTTGGTAGTGGCACTAGCCAATCCGCTTTTAGACGAGCACGTTGAGCCATGCCACCCCAATGGTTTTCACCCACGCCCCAGCCAGTTAAGACCACTTTGTCACCAGCTTGGTAACGCGAATCTTCAGAACTTACAACCGTACCCGCTAGATCAATGCCAGGTACCATCGGGAAGTTACGGATGATTTTACCTTTACCTGTGATCGCCAAACCATCTTTGTAATTCAACGATGAGTAATCGACTTCAACCAGAACGTCACCTTCCGGCAGTTGTGTTTCATCGATTTGCTCGATACTAGCGATAGTGCGTTTGTCTTCTTGGTTTAGAACTAGAGCATTAAACATAAGGTTCTCCGAAATTGCGTTAGCGTGACTCAGTTGCCACATACAGCAAGATATTAACTGTCTATAAGTCTATGTCTTCTCTATCTATGAATAAAATGAAAGTTACTCATTTCATGTATGCTTTGTATGCATATTTACTGTGTTTGGCGTAAAACAAAGGGCGACATCTGATGTCGCCCTTAAGTGTAATACTAAATTATTTTAGTATTTATTCATTTCATGCTGGTTGTTGAGTAGATCACTACGACCATCGTCGTTTTGAGCCTACTTCACTCAAAGCGTTAAGGCCTCTCAAATACGGTCGCTATACCCTGACCCAAACCGATACACATGGTGGCTAGACCGTATTTCGCGTCTTTCGCTTCCATTAGGTTGATCAACGTTGTTGAGATGCGTGAACCAGAACAGCCTAGTGGATGACCCAATGCTATCGCACCACCGTTAAGGTTGACCTTCTCATCCATCACATCAAGCAGACCTAAGTCTTTAGCACACGGCAGAGACTGCGCTGCAAATGCTTCGTTTAGCTCAACCACATCCATGTCTTCAATTGAAAGACCGGCACGCTTGAGCGCTTTTTTCGTCGCCGGTACCGGACCGTAACCCATGATGGATGGATCGCAACCTGCGATCGCCATGCCCTTAATACGTGCGCGAATTTTCAAGCCAAGCTCATTGGCTTTCTCTTCGCTCATGATCAGCATCGCTGATGCACCATCAGACAGCGCTGATGATGTACCGGCTGTTACTGTGCCGTTTGCTGGGTCAAACACAGGACGAAGCTGAGACAGACCTTCAACTGTTGTCTCTGGACGAATCACTTCATCATAGTCGAGAGTAAACAGTGTACCGTCAGCCGCATGGCCTTCAATTGGTAGGATTTCGTTTTTAAAGCGACCCTCTACGGTTGCTGCGTGCGCACGAGTGTGAGAGCGCGCGGCAAACTCGTCTTGTTGCTCACGGCTAATGCCATGTAATTTACCAAGCATTTCAGCCGTTAAGCCCATCATGCCCGCAGCTTTTGCTACGTTCTTTGACATACCAGGATGAAAGTCTACCCCGTGGTTCATCGGCACATGCCCCATGTGCTCAACGCCACCAATTAGGCAGATTTCAGCATCGCCAGTCATGATCGCACGTGTACCGTCATGCAGCGCTTGCATGGATGAGCCACACAAACGGTTAACCGTCACAGCGCCAATTTCAATCGGCAGGCCCGCGAGTAGCGCGGCATTACGTGCAACGTTAAAGCCTTGCTCTAGTGTTTGCTGTACACAGCCCCAGTAGATGTCTTCAATCTCGCTTGGGTTCACTTGTGGGTTACGCGCAAGGATACCCTTCATTAGGCGCGCGGATAGATCTTCTGCTCGTGTATGACGGAAAGCACCACCTTTAGAGCGACCCATTGGAGTACGTAGACAATCGACTACGACAACATTTCTTGTTTGATTAGTCATTTTAGAATCCCTCCTTAGATAGAACCTTGCTGTTGTGCACCGTAAAAGCTTTCACCTTTCGCCGCCATATCAATCAGCATTTGCGGTACTTGGTACATCGCACCTAGCTCGGCGTGTTGTTTTGCCATTTCAACGTATTCAGCAATACCCACGCTGTCTAGGTAGCGGAATACGCCACCGCGGAATGGAGGGAAACCAAGACCATAAACCAATGCCATGTCTGCTTCCTGAGGAGTCGCGATGATGCCTTCTTGAAGGCACAGCACCACTTCGTTGATCATTGGAATCATCATACGTTGAATGATGGTCTCATCGTCAAAGTCCTGCTTATCGGCACAAACGTCAGCGAGCACCGGCAAGATATCTTCTGAGAAGGTTTTCTTCGGCTTACCTTTTTTATCTATGGTGTAGCTGTAGAAGCCATTACCATTTTTCTGACCATATTTGTCTGCTTCGAATAGTGCATCAATCGCATCACGACCTTGTTTACCCATACGCTCAGGGAAACCGTCAGCCATCACAGCTTGTGCGTGGTGCGCGGTATCAATGCCGACTACGTCAAGCAAGTACGCCGGTCCCATCGGCCAGCCAAACTTACGCTCCATGACTTTGTCGATTTTCGTAAAGTCAGCACCATCACGAAGTAGCATGCTGAAGCCGCCAAAGTATGGGAACAATACGCGGTTAACGAAGAACCCTGGGCAGTCATTAACGACAATTGGTGATTTGCCCATTTTCGCAGCATACGCCACAACACGATTGATGGTTTCATCAGAGGTGTGCTCACCACGGATGATCTCAACAAGAGGCATACGATGCACTGGGTTGAAGAAGTGCATACCACAGAAGTTTTCTGGGCGTTTTAGTGATTTTGCCAATAGGTTGATAGGAATCGTCGAGGTGTTTGAGGTGATAACGGTGTCGTCACCGACATGGGATTCAACTTCACTTAAAACTGCTGCTTTTACTTTCGGGTTTTCAACGACAGCTTCAACAATCACATCAGAGTTTTCAATACCTGCGTAATGTAAGCTCGGTGTGATTGACGCTAAAATACCCGCCATCTTAAAGCCATCAATGCGACCGCGAGATAAGCGTTTATTCAGCAGCTTAGATGCTTCAGTCATGCCTAGGTCGAGCGACGCTTGTGCGATGTCTTTCATCAAGACTGGCACACCTTTTAGCGCTGATTGGTAAGCAATGCCGCCACCCATGATACCTGCACCTAATACGGCTGCACGTTGCGTGTCTTTACTTGCTGACTTCGCTGCTTTTTTCGCAATGCCTTTGATGTATTGATCATTAAGGAATAGGCCAACGAGTGATTTTGCTTCTTCCGATTTAGCCAATTTCACGAAGTGCTTACGTTCAATGTCTAACGCTTCATTACGTGCAAAGCGAGCACCTTCTTCAATCGTGATAACGGCTGTCATTGGGGCAGGGTAGTGAGGACCTGCTTTTTGTGCCACCAGCCCCTTCGCCATGGTGAAGCTCATCATTGATTCAAGCTTACTCAGCGTTAGCGGAGATGTTTTCTGTGCTCGGCGTGCTTGCCAGTCAAGTTTCTCGTTAATTGCAGAGTTAAGAGTTTGTAGTGCTGATTCGTATAAAGCATCAGTCTCTACAACTGCATCGAGTAAGCCAATTTTCAATGCTTCATCAGCTCGGCATGCTTTGCCTTGGGTGATGATTTCCATTGCGCTGTCTGCGCCAATAACGCGAGGTAAGCGTACACAACCACCAAAGCCCGGCATGATTCCCAGTTTCGTTTCTGGTAGGCCGATGCTGGTGGTTTTATCACCAATACGCATGTCTGTTGCTAGCACACATTCACAACCGCCACCAAGAGCGTGGCCTTTGATCACTGAGATGGTCGGAACGGGTAAGTCTTCTAGTTTGTTAAAGATACTGTTAGCAAATTGCAGCCATTGGTCGAGCTCGGCATCCGTTTTAGCAAACAAACCTAAAAACTCGGTAATGTCTGCGCCTACAATGAATGCGTCTTTATCTGAAGTGAGCAACAACCCCTTGAGGCCTTGATGGGCAATGAGTGCATCAAGAGCTTTATCTAGCGATTCTAATGTCGCTAGGTCGAGTTTGTTGACGGATTTTGGAGAGCAGAAGCTTAGCTCTGCAATACCATCTTGTATTTCCTTTACCTGTAGGGTTTCGGCTTGGTAAATCATTGTCTATCTCCATGACATACAATCGTGGATTGTCTGTATACCTATTTCAACGACGCCGTGTACCTCGGCAAATAGGTATCGAGGAAGTCGTTTTATTTTTGTTCTGGTTTGACCAGTAAAGTTAGTTTGGATCGTGGATTGTCTAATTTCAATACATTTTTTAAACAAGTGTTTAACATTGTGCGCTGTGGCAGATCTTATGCGACGGGTAAATCACACTCGTGATAGACTTCAGGCAAATAGACCTGAATCCATAATCCTATGAATGACAAGCCTTATCTGATTCCAGCAGAGCCCGCTCAATTTGAAGAAGAAATTAAAAAGAGCGTCTTCATTACTTATTTGGCACACACGCCAAGTATCGAAGCTGCAAAAGCATTTGTTGATCAAATCAAAGCTAAACACGCTGATGCTAGACATAACTGTTGGGGCTTTGTTGCTGGTCGACCAGAAGATTCGATGAAGTGGGGCTTTAGTGATGATGGGGAGCCGTCCGGAACTGCAGGCAAACCGATCTTGGCGCAGCTGTCTGGCTCTGGGGTGGGGGAGATCACGGCAGTGGTCACGCGATACTCTGGTGGAATCAAGTTAGGTACAGGCGGCTTGGTTAAAGCGTATGGGGGTGGGGTACAACAAGCGCTCAAGCTGCTTCAAACTATTGAGAAAAAAATAACCACAAAGCTCAGACTAACGTTAGACTATGGGTTTATGCCGATCGCACAGTCAATCATGCCGCAATTTGGTGCGATAGAAGTCGAGGCTGAATACAGCGATCAGGTGGTATTAGTGGTGGAAATTGAGCTTCGAGAAGTGAGCGCGTTTACCCAAGCAATCATCAATAAAAGCGGGGCAAAGGCAATTGTCACTCCGCTAGACGGACAATAATGAAAAACAGGAAGCCACAGGGACAGCTTCGCTAGTCAATTTATCCATGCAATTTCGTTCAATTATTCGAATCGTCGGGCTACTGCTCGCACTCTTTAGTGTCACTATGCTTGCGCCAGCACTCGTTGCGCTGATCTATCGAGATGGTGCAGGTGTGCCTTTTGTCACGACATTTTTTGTTCTGCTGTTTTGTGGGGCCGTTTGTTGGTACCCAAACCGCAGGTATAAGCACGAGCTTAAAGCTCGAGATGGCTTTCTTATTGTCGTTCTGTTCTGGACAGTACTTGGCAGCGCAGGCTCGATCCCCTTTCTAATAGCTGACAACCCGAACGTCTCAGTGACAGATGCGTTTTTTGAATCGTTTTCTGCTCTCACGACGACTGGGGCGACCGTTATTGTTGGTTTGGATGAGTTACCTAAAGCAATTCTATTCTATCGACAGTTACTGCAGTGGTTCGGCGGTATGGGGATCATCGTATTAGCGGTGGCGATTTTGCCAGTGTTGGGTATTGGTGGTATGCAGCTTTACCGCGCTGAGATCCCTGGCCCAGTAAAGGACACTAAAGTGACGCCGCGCATAGCAGAAACCGCTAAAGCGCTTTGGTACATCTATTTGAGCCTGACTATCGCCTGTGCATCGGCTTTTTGGTTAGCTGGTATGACGCCATTTGACGCCATCAGTCACAGCTTTTCCACCATTGCCATTGGTGGTTTCTCTACCCACGATGCCAGCATCGGATACTTTGATAGTTACGCGATTAACCTAATTACCGTGGTTTTTCTGCTTATATCTGCATGTAACTACACACTGCACTTTGCTGCATTTGCATCGGGTGGTGTTCATCCCAAGTATTACTGGAAAGATCCTGAGTTTCGCGCCTTCTTGTTTATTCAAGTGCTGCTATTTGTCATTTGCTTTCTATTATTACTGAAACATCACTCTTACACATCGACATACGATGCTTTCGATCAGGCACTGTTCCAAACCGTGTCAATTTCGACAACAGCGGGCTTTACAACGACAGGTTTTGCGGACTGGCCGCTCTTCTTACCTGTACTGCTATTGTTCTCCTCTTTTATCGGTGGTTGTGCTGGTTCAACAGGCGGCGGCATGAAAGTGATTCGTATCCTGCTTCTTACCTTACAAGGTGCGCGTGAACTAAAACGTTTGGTCCATCCTCGCGCAGTTTACACCATCAAAGTCGGTGGTAGTGCTCTGCCGCAACGTGTTGTCGATGCGGTTTGGGGTTTCTTCTCCGCGTACGCATTGGTATTTGTGGTTTGTATGTTGGGCTTGATTGCTACAGGGATGGACGAGCTCAGTGCATTCTCTGCGGTGGCTGCAACTCTGAACAACCTCGGTCCAGGCCTGGGGGAAGTGGCGCTTCACTTTGGTGATGTTAACGACAAAGCAAAATGGGTATTGATAGTTTCTATGCTGTTTGGTCGTTTGGAAATCTTTACCTTACTTATTCTACTTACGCCGACATTTTGGCGTAGCTAAGGGGAAATCGTGGCAAAAGCATTATTTCTATACTCTTCCCGCGAAGGGCAGACTAAAAAAATTCTCCACTATATAGATGAACAACTTCCAGACTTCGATTGTGAGCTGGTGGATTTACATAATGTCGAGACGATTGACTTCAGTCAATACGACAGAGTGTTGATAGGCGCCTCTATTCGTTATGGTCATCTTAATAAAAAGCTATACCAGTTTATTGAGCGAAATCTCAATCAATTGGAGCAAAATAAAGTGGCATTTTTCTGCGTAAACCTAACCGCTCGTAAAGAGGACCAAGGAAAGGATACACCTGAAGGTAGTGCTTACATTCGCAAGTTTCTAATTAAGTCTCCTTGGAAACCAACGCTAATCGGTGTTTTTGCTGGTGCACTTTATTACCCACGTTACAGCTGGTTCGACAGAACTATGATTAGGTTCATTATGTCGATGACAGGTGGCGAAACCGATACGACCAAAGAAGTGGAATACACCAATTGGGAAAAAGTGGCTCTTTTCGCAGATAAATTCAGAGAACTGTAGAAATAACGTGCTCTTTTGACTGCTTTTGATGCAAATTTATCCG